>JAGUWA010000274.1 GCA_020062605.1 Parvibaculum sp.
CAACGAACATCCGCGCCGGCGCGCGCGGGCCCATCGCGGGCATGTTGCACGCCGTCTTCCTGCTCGGCTTCATGGCGGTCGCCTGGCCGATCACCGCCTATATTCCGCTCGCCTCGCTCGCGGCCGTTCTTCTCGTCGTCGCCTGGAACATGAGCGAGATCGACAAGTTCACGCATATGATGCGCGCGCCCTTCGGCGACCGTGCGGTCCTCCTCATCACCTTCGCGCTCACCGTCCTCGTCGATCTCACGGTCGCGATCGAGGTCGGCGTCGTCTTCGCCGCCGTTCTCTTCATGCACCGCATGTCGGAGGCGGTCGAGGTGCAGGCGCATCTCCATCTTGTCGAGGAGGATGTGAGCGACACGACACCGCATGAATTCGTGCCCATGCAGGAATTCGAGCTGCCGCCGGGTGTCGCGGCGAGCCTCATTCGCGGGCCGTTCTTCTTCGGCGTCGCCATGCGGCTCGGCGAGACGCTCGACCGGATCGGCGCGACGCCGAAAGTGCTGATCGTCCGCATGCGAGCCGTTCCGATCATCGACGCGACGGGCGTCTCGGCGCTCCAGACCATGATCGACCGCTGCGAGCGCAACGGCACGAAAGTCATCGTCACCGCGCTTCAGCCGCAGCCCGAGCGGATTCTGGGCGACATGGGCGTGCTCGCCCGCATCACCCGCGCGCCGGATTTCGCGAGCGCCATCGAAATGGCGCGGGAGATGGTGAAGGAGGGGTGAGAACAGGGAAAAAAGAATGTCATTGCCGGGCTTGACCCGGCAATCCAGGACGGCAGGCTCCGCGCGAGCGGCTCCTGGATGCCCGGATCAGGTCCGGGCATGACATTCGTTTTTAAGAAGCCTTTCTACCCCAGCAGCTTCCCCGGATTCATCACGCCCTTCGGGTCCATCTCGCGCTTCGTTGCGCGCAGGATCGACATGCCGATCTCGCCCTTCTCCTCGCCAAGCCAGGGCGCGTGGTCCACGCCGACGCCATGGTGGTGGGTGATCGTGCCGCCATTCATCTCGATCGTGTCGGAGGCCGCGCGCTTGATCGCCTGCCACTGCTCGACCTCGCGGTCGAGCTGGCGCGGGAAGATGAATGTGAAGTAGAGGCTCGCGCCGTCGGGATAGGAATGGCTCACATGCGCCATCACGACCCCGCGCGCATTCTGCTCGGGCACGTTCGCGGCGATCGCGTTCGAGATCGCTTCCGACACCTTGTCGTGCAGGTTCGCGATGTTCGACCAGCGGGTCGAGGTCTCGAGCGTCTCGACGCCGAGACCCTTGTCCATCATCGGGTCGCGCACGGCAGGTCCGTTGAAGCGGCCATGGAACCAGCGCTTGCCGGGCCCGGTGCCGAGCGCCAATGCGCCGAGGCGGCGGCAGATCGCTTCCGTCTGCTCCTGCGCCCAGACCACGGTTTCCTTTTCCCCTTCATGCCCGATCAGCATGAGGCAGGGCGCATCGTTGAAGCCCTTCATCTTGAGGTACATGCGCTGCAGCTTCGATTTCAGGCCGCCCGGGCCGGACGAGGACAGCGCCTGGAAGAAATAGGTCTCCGGCGAATCCGAAAGCCGCACCATCGCCACGGGAATTTCCGCATGGTTGATGCGCCGCGCCGCTTCGATACCTTGCGCGAAGGTCTTGAAGAGATAGCCGCGATAATCCTTGCGCTCCGGCAAGTCGTGGATCTTCACCGTCGCTTCCACGATGACGCCGAGCGTGCCTTCCGAGCCCGCGACAAGCTGGTTGAGGTTCGGCCCGGCGGCGGAAGCGGGCGTCGCTTCCGTCGTCCAGAAGCCTTTCGGCGTTGCGAGCTTCGCCGAGACGAGCCACTTCTCCGCCTTGCCGTAGCGGTTCGACTGCTGTCCCGCACCGCGCGCGGCGATCCAGCCGCCCAGCGTCGACCAGGGGAAGCTTTGCGGATAATGGCCGAGCGTCACGCCGTGGTTCTGCAACTGCTCCTCGAGCTGCGGCCCGTAGATGCCCGCCTCGATGCGCGCCGTCATCGACACCTTGTCGATCTGGATGATGCGCGTGAGCAGGGTCGTGTCGAGCGTGAGGATCGCGCCGCCCAATGATTTCGGTACGGCATTGATGCCGCCGACCACCGACGAACCGCCGCCGAAGGGAATGAGCGCGATGTCCTCTTCCTCGCAGAGCTTCACGATGGCGAGCACCTCGTCGGCGCTTCGCGGATAGGCGACCGCGTCCGGCGCCATGTCGAGCTTGCCCGCGCGAAGATAGAGGAGATCGTGATAGCTGCGGCCGCGCGCATGGAAGGCGCGCTCGTAATCGTCGGTGCGGAGCTGGTTCTCGCCCACGATGCCCTTGAGCCTGCCGAGCACATCGTCGGAGAGGCGGCAATGCGGCAGGCGAATGTCGTGGAGGGCGACGGCCGGCGTGGAGGGCAGGCGCGAGACGCCGAGCGCCTCCTCGATCCAGGCCCATTGCGGCGCATCCGCCGGCAGCGGATTTTCCTGTTTCACAGGTCCCCAGCCGTTCCAGCGCAGTGTGGTGCGGTCGATGGTCATGCTCGTTCGTCCTCTTCTCTCAGCAGCGCAGCGTCAGCGCGCCGGGCAATATCTCGAAGCGCGCAGGCAAACGCCCCGGCCCTTCGCCGTCCACGTCGATGAGCACCGGCTCCGGTCCGAGCGGCGTCGCCGTCACTGTCCTCGCGCGCACCACCTGCACCTTGGGCCCGTTCACATGCGTGCCCTCGCGCAGATTTCCGCTTCCCGTCAGCAGGTCCATGAATTTCATGTCGCGCATGATGACGACATCGAACAGGCCGTCATCGGGTTCGGCATCGGGTGCGACCTTGAGGCCGCTGCCGAAATAGCGGCCGTTCGCGACGGCGGTGAGGCCGATATTCGCCACCGTCTCGAAGCCTTCATCCGTCTCGATCTTCACAGGCCGCGGCTTGTGACGCCATGCCGTCATCAGCGTTGCCCAGGTGAAGGCGAAGTTGCCGCCGAGCGATTTCTGCCAGGTCGCATTGTTCACCGCGCGCACCGTTTCGCCGGACAGGCCGAAGCTCGCGATATTGTTGAAGTAACGCACCGTCTCTTGCCCGTCTTCGGCGATGAAGGTGAGTTTGCCTATGTCGATCCGGCGCGTCGTGCCTGCGGCGATGCGTTTCACGCCTTCGGCGGCCTCCTCCGGCAGGTCGAAGGTGCGGCGGAAGTCGCCGCCCGTGCCCGCATTGAGAACGGCGAGATGCGCCTCCGGGTTGATCTCCATGCCGTTCTCGAAAAATCCGTTCACCACCTCGTCGATGGTGCCGTCGCCGCCCACCGC
>JAGUWA010000300.1 GCA_020062605.1 Parvibaculum sp.
ACGACCTCGGGCAATCCCTCGCGTTGCGCGATGGCCAGTGCCAGCCGCTCGTCGGCAAGACGGCTCGCCCAGGCGCGCCCGCTCGCCGAGCGTTCGACGCCGAGGAAAGGCCTGCCTGCCGTGGTTGAATCCGAATCCATTTTCCTCACCGGGAATCGTCTCGGATCGCAAGCTTAGCGCGAGAAGGCCCCGCCGGCCCAACCGGCCGGGTTCTAGTGGAACTTGTCGAGGAAAGCGTGGAAAGACTTGAGGTGCCGCACGGTGCCCGTCGCCGAGCGCATGACGAGTGTGTGGGTCGTCACGCCGCCGCGCTCGTGATGGATGCCGTCGAGCAGCCAGCCATCGGTCACGCCCGTCGCCGCGAAGATAACGTCGCCCGACGCCATTTCCGTGTGGTCGAATTTCTTGTTGAAGTCCGTCACGCCCATCTTCGCCGCGCGCGCCTTCTGTTCCTCGCTCGACGTCACGAGACGGCCCTGCATCTGGCCTCCGATGCAGCGCAGCGCCGCCGCCGCGAGCACACCTTCGGGCGCACCGCCGACACCCATATAGATGTCGACGCCCGCCGCCGGATCGGTCGTCGCGATTACGCCGGCAATATCGCCATCCGTGATGAGCGTGACCTTCGCGCCCGCCTCGCGCACCGCGCGGATGAGGTCCGCATGGCGCGGCCGGTCGAGAATGCACGCCGTAATCTCGCGCACATCGACCTTCTTCGCCTTGGCGAGCGCCTTGATATTATCGGCCGGGCTCGCATCGAGATCGACCACGCCCTGCGGATAGCCGCCGCCGATCGCGATCTTGTCCATGTAGGTGTCGGGAGCATTGAGAAGGGTGCCGCCCTGCGCCGCCGCTAGCACAGCCATCGCGTTCGGCATCGCTTTCGCTGTGAGCGTTGTGCCCTCCAGCGGATCGAGCGCGATGTCGACTTTCGGGCCTTTACCCGTCCCCACCTTCTCGCCGATATAGAGCATCGGCGCCTCGTCGCGCTCGCCCTCGCCGATCACCACCGTGCCGTCGATGTCGAGCACGTTGAGTTCCTTGCGCATCGCATCGACCGCTGCCTGGTCGGCCGACTTCTCGTCGCCTCGCCCCACCCACAGCGCCGAGCAGACGGCCGCGCGTTCCGTCACGCGCCCCATCTCCAGCGCCAGCATCCGGTTCAGGCCAGGTTTCTTCGCAACCATCTCAAGTCCTCATTTCCACTGCCCGTCCCTCGGGCGTCATGTATCGAAGGCGGCTCAGCGGAGCTCGCCATCCTCTATCCTGATCACAAGCGGCGTGCCCGCCACATCTTCGTGTTTTGCAAGTAAGGCCCGCGCGCGGGCCATCGTGCCCTCGTCGGTTTCATGCGTGATGAAGACGACCGGCATCCGCCCGCTCTCGTCGCTCTTGCCGCCGCGCTGCACGATCCGCTCGATGGAAATCGACGCTTCGGCAAGCGCGCGTGTGATCTCGGCCATGCTGCCCGCGCGGTCCACCGCCCTGAGCCGCAGGTAGAACGAACTCTTGTGCGTATCCATGAGCGGCTTCGCCGGCGCCTTGAGCTTCGTCGCTGGCACGATGAAGGGCGGCACGATGAGCCCGCGGGCAACATCCACGATGTCGGAGAGAACGGCAGACGCCGTCGGCCCCTCGCCCGCGCCGCGCCCTTCGAGCACGAGATGCCCCACCCGGTCGCCATCGACCGCGACCGCGTTGTAGACGCCCGACACCGCCGCGAGCGGCGTTCCCTCCGGCACCAGCGCCGGATGCACGCGCTGCACGATCCCCGCCTCGCTCTTTTCGGCAATGGCGAGCAGCTTCACCTTGAAGCCGAACTCCTTCGCGAAGGCGATGTCGGTCGCGCTGATCTTCTCGATGCCCTCGATATGGACATTGGCGAAATCGACCTCTGTCCCGAAAGCAAGGCTCGCCAGGATCGCGAGCTTGTGCGCCGCGTCGATCCCGCCCACGTCGAACGTCGGATCGGCTTCGGCATAGCCGAGATCCTGCGCATCCTTCAGCACGTCGGCGAAGTCGCGCCCCGTCGTCTCCATCTCGGTCAGGATGTAGTTGCAGGTGCCGTTGAGGATGCCGTGAATGCTGCGGATCTCGTTGCCCGCCAGGCTCTCGCGCATCGTCTTGACGATGGGGATGCCGCCCGCCACCGCCGCCTCGTAGTTGAGCGCGACGCCCTTCTCCTCGGCCAGCCGCGCAAGCGCCGTCCCGTGATGCGCAATCAGCGCCTTGTTCGCCGTGGCGACATGCTTGCCCGCCTTGAGCGATGCTTCCACGAGGTCGCGCGCGATGCCTTCCGAGCCGCCGATCAGTTCCACCACGAGGTCGATGTCGTCCGCCGCCGCGAGCGCCATCGGATCGTCTTCCCACCGCACGCCCGAAAGGTCGATGCCGCGGTCCTTCGCCTTGTCGCGCGCGCAAACGGCCACAAGCTCCAGCGCGCGCCCCGACGCTGCCGCAAGGTGCTCACCGCGCGCGGCCAAAATCTTCACAACGCCCGCCCCAACCGTGCCGAGGCCGGCAATGCCTATCCGTAGGGGTTTGCTCACGTCCGCCCCGCCCTCGTTGAACTGGGGTGAGGCACGATGCTCGCGGTAATGCCGACGCGCTCTTCGTATTCCGCGATGATCTGGTCGGCGTTCTGCATCATGCGCTTCACATTGCGCGCAGCCTGCCGGATGCGCTGCTCGTTTTCCACGAGACCGATGCGCACATGCCCGTCGCCATACTCGCCGAAGCCGATGCCCGGCGCGACCGCCACATCCGCCTGCTCCAGCAGCAGCGTCGCAAAGCCCATGGAGCCGAGATGCCGGAACTTCTCTGGAATCGGCGACCAGGCGAACATGCTCGCCGGCGGCGAGGGAATGTCCCAGCCGGCGCGGCCCATGCTGTCCACCAGCACGTCGCGGCGATGCTTGTAGGTCGCGCGGATTTCCGCCACGCAATCCTGCGGCCCGTTCAGCGCCGCCGTCGCCGCCACCTGGATGGGCGTGAAGGCGCCGTAGTCGAGATAGGACTTCACGCGGCCGAGCGCATTGATGAGCCGCTCATTGCCGACCGCAAAGCCCATGCGCCAGCCCGGCATCGAAAACGTCTTCGACAGCGAGGTGAATTCCACCGTGCGCTCCTTCGCGCCCGGCACCTGCAGGATCGAGGGCGGCGGATTGCCGTCGAAATAGATTTCCGAATAGGCGAGGTCCGAAATCACATAGAGGTCGTGCTTCGCCGCGAAGGCGATCACCTCGCGATAGAAGTCGAGATCGGCCACCTGTGCCGTCGGGTTCGACGGATAGGAAACGACGAGCGCCGTCGGCTTCGGCACGCTGTGGCGAATGCCCCGCTCCAGCATGTCGAAAAAGCCCGTCTCGCTCTCGAAGGGCACGGAGCGGATGACGGCGCCGGAAATGATGAAGCCGAAGGCATGGATCGGATAGCTGGGATTTGGGCACAGAATGACGTCGCCCGGCGCCGTGATCGCCTGGGCGAGGTTCGCGAGCCCCTCCTTGGAGCCCAGCGTCGCGATCACCTCCGTCTCCGGGTTGAGCGTCACGCCGAAGCGCCGCTCGTAATAGGCGGCCTGCGCGCGCCGGAGGCCCGGAATGCCGCGCGACGAGGAATAGCGGTGCGTCTTCGGGTCGCGAACGGCCTCGACGAGCTTCTCCACGATATGCGGCGGCGTCGGCATGTCGGGATTGCCCATGCCGAAATCGATGATGTCCTTGCCCTCTGCCCGCGCCTTGGCCTTGAGCTTGTTCACGCTCTCGAAAACGTAAGGGGGCAACCGCTTTATGCGATGAAACTCTTCGCTCATGGCTCAATCCTGGAGACGCAATACACCGTCCGCGGCCCCCCGATTCGGACCCGCGGCGGTTCAGGGCGTCTTATAACGCCAAAGGAGAAATCGGGCCATGCGAAAACGGCCCGCCGCCGCCGAATAGGACGGCAGTCATATGGCTGATTTATGGCGGAAAGCCGGGCCTATCCCGCGCCTCGGGCCGCCCCGCCCCTCAG
>JAGUWA010000277.1 GCA_020062605.1 Parvibaculum sp.
ACGCATCATCCCCGCCGTCGCCACCGCGCAGTCGAGCCGCGTATAGGTCGCCATCTCGATGATGTTGCGCACGCCGCGCCCTTCCTCGCCGATCAGCCAGCCGCTCGCCGCCTGGAACTCGACCTCGGAAGAGGCATTCGACTTGTTGCCCACCTTCTCCTTCAGCCGCTGGATGCGGATGGCGTTCGTGGCGCCGTCCGGCGTGAAGCGCGGCATGAGGAAACAGGAAATCCCGTTCGGCGCCTGCGCCAGCACGAGGAACGCGTCGCACATCGGCGCGGAGAAGAACCACTTGTGCCCCGTGATGCGATATTCCTCGCCCGGCCCGCCGCGCGAAACGGGATGCGCCTCCGTCGTGTTCGCGCGCACGTCGGTGCCGCCCTGCTTCTCCGTCATCCCCATGCCGAAGGTTACGCCCGTCTTCTCGCCCGCGGGCACGAAGCGTTCGTCATATTCGCGGGAAAGAATCCGCGGGATCCATTCCTTCGCCAGCGAGGGCTGGAACAGAAGCGCGGGCACCGCCGCATTCGTCATGGTGATGGGGCAGCCATGCCCCGCTTCCACCTGCGTCATCATGTAGGTGCCGGCAAGCCGCGCCACGACCGAGCCGGCCTTCGGCTTCGCGTCGAGCCCGTCCTTCAGATGGTCCCAGGGCGAGCCATGCAGTCCCTGCTCGACCGACAACGACATCAGCGCGTGATAGGAGGGATGGAACTCCACCCTGTCCGCCCGGTGGCCGAAACGGTCGAAGCTCTTGAGCACCGGCAGATAGGCATTCGCCTGCCGCCCGAGATCGATCACCTCCGCGCTCCCGGTCACGGCACCGAATTTTGCGAGCGGCGCGCGCGCATGGCCCGCGCCCTCCCGCTCCACCGTTTCCTGAAGCGCCCTGTCGCCCGTGAACAGGTTCACATCCTCCAGCGGCGGCGGCTGGTTGAACACCTCATGCGTCGCGAAATCAGCTGGCGTTTCCACTTCTGCGGCCATGGCTCGAACCTCTTTTCCGGGGGCTGGCCCCGAGGTTAACACTCCGCTTCCCCATGGGCCAATTCCACCTTGCCGCCCCCCGGAATCGGCCCTATACAATGCGGCTTTAATGACCAGCGCTGACAAACAGCTTTCGCCCGTTTTCCCGCACCGGCACCTGCTCGGGATCGAGGGCCTTTCCCCTTCCGATATCACCGCCCTTCTCGACCTCGCCGACACCTATGTCGAGCAGAACCGTCAGGTCGACAAGAAGGGCTCCGTCCTTCGCGGCCGCACCCAGATCAATCTCTTCTTCGAGGCCTCCACCCGCACGCAGAGTTCCTTCGAGCTCGCGGGCAAGCGGCTCGGCGCCGATGTGATGAACATGTCGGTCAGTTCCTCCTCCGTGAAGAAGGGCGAGACGCTGATCGACACGGCGGTGACGCTGAACGCGATGCACCCCGATCTCATCATCATCCGCCACCAGAGTTCGGGCGCGGTCGAGCTTCTCTCGCAGAAAGTCTCCTGTGCGGTCATCAATGCGGGCGACGGCGCGCATGAACACCCGACACAGGCGCTGCTCGACGCCCTGACGATCCGCCGCCGCAAGGGCAGGCTCGAAGGCCTCCGCGTCGCCATCTGCGGCGACATCCTGCACAGCCGCGTCGCCCGCTCGAACATCCTGCTGCTGAACGCGATGGGCGCGCGCGTCCGTGTCATCGGCCCGCCGACACTCATGCCCAAGGGCATCGAACGTCTCGGCGTCGAGGTCTTCCACGACATGAGAAAAGGACTCGAAGGCGTTGATATCGTTATGATGCTCCGCCTCCAGCTTGAGCGCATGGCTGGCTCCTACGTGCCGAGCCAGCGCGAATATTTCCATTTCTACGGCCTCGACTATTCGAAGCTCGCCCATGCGAAGCCGGACGCACTCGTCATGCATCCCGGCCCCATGAACCGCGGCGTCGAGATCGACAGCGCCGTCGCCGACGATATCGACCGCAGCCTCATCCGCGAACAGGTGGAAATGGGTGTCGCCGTCCGCATGGCCGTGCTCGACGCCCTCTCGCGCAACCTGCCGAACGAGCTCGCGCTCGCCGGAGGCCGCTCATGAGCCGCACTGCCTTCATCAATGCCCGCCTGATCGACCCGGCCAGCGGCTTCGACCAGCGGGGCGGCCTCCTCGTCGAAAACGGCATCATCGCCGATCTCGGCCCCACCCTCTTCAATGACGGCCTGCCCGAAGGCGCCGAACTGGTCGATTGCCGTGGCCGCG
>JAGUWA010000073.1 GCA_020062605.1 Parvibaculum sp.
GGGCCGCAGAAGCGGCAGGCGGGTGGCCGCGAAAGCACTGTCGGCGGCCACGCAGGAAGCGGCGGCGGCGCCGAGCCCCAGAAGGCGGCGCCGGGTCAACTGAAACACCATAATTCTCCTTGACAGAACTGTAGAACCGGATTGTGCGCGACCGGGGGAGAAGATCAAGGCATTGATTTGAAAGCGCTATTATGGAAAAGCCAGATCAGGCGCCGCAAGCCGATACAGGGGCCCCGCGAACGGACGACGGGACAACATTCCGCAGCAGAGCCGCCAGCGCCGCATCGCGGCCATAGATATCGTCGCGAAATTCGACGGTGCCATCCTCCTCCACGAAGGCCGTCCAGTAGGCGACGACCACGGGCATGGAGCGCGACATGGGGAGCCGCGCCGTTTCTCCTGCCGCCATCGCCGCCTCGATTTCTTCCCGCGACCATTCGGATGGTTCGAGAAGACGAACCGCCAGATCGAGCGGCTTCTCGAGCCTGATGCAACCGTGACTGCGGAAGCGATTGTCGCTTGCAAAGAGCGACGGCGCATTGGTGTCGTGGAGATAGACGGCAAAGGGGCTCGCGAATTCGAACTTCAATCGGCCGAGCGAATTTTTCGGGCCGGGCCGCTGCACCAGTTGTCCTTCCTGCCAGAACATGTCGTGCTTTTCGAGATAATCCGGATCGCGCACGATGGCCGGCGCGATTTCACCGACATAGATCGAGCGCGGAACGACCCAGGGCGGATTGACGACCACCGTGTTGATCAGGCTCGACAGGATCGGCGTCGGCGTCTTCCGCGTGCCGACGACCGTTCTCATCCGCAACACGGGTTCGCCGTCTTCGAAAAGTACCGCCGTTGCCGCCGCCGCATTCACCTCGACGCGCGTCGGCGGCATCGCATGCGCCATGATGCGGTAACGCTCCATGTTGAGGGCGATCTGCCGCGCGCGCTCTTCCGGCGTCACGTTGAGCGCCGCGAGCGTTTTCGGCCCGACGATACCGTCCCGTTCAAGACCGTGGCGCGACTGGAAGCGAATGACGGCCTGAACCGTCTGAGGATCAAGCCTGTCGCCTCCGATCCGCGCCCGAAGGTCTCCGAGCATCACGAGGCGGCCGCGCAGCGCAGCCAATGCCGCCGACGTCTCTCCCGGTTTCAGCGAGCGCCTGCCTTCTTCGAGCGCGAGCGGGGGCCAGCCTCCCCTTGCCGCAAGATCGCGATGAAAGGCAAGCGCCTGTTTCAGTCGCAGATATTCGGGCGTCGCGGGCGGCAAGGCGCGCAACCATTCGGGGAGGCGATCCTGTTTCAACGCCGCCGCAAGGCCCGCGGCCACGGGTGGCTCCCAACGCGGAATGGCAATGTCGTAACCGCTGGCCATGAGGTCGATGCGTCCCGCCTGCATCGCCCGCGCGTAACGCAAGGCCGAGCGCGTGAAAAGAAGATCGCGACCCGCGAGGTCGGTTCCCCTGCCCGCCTTCAGTTGTCCGGCAATCTCCGGCGTTCCGAAACTCTCAGGAGCGATGCCATGAAGGTCCGACTGCGAAAGGACTTCATAAAGATCGGACGCCGCCCGATCCGTCCAGACGCAGCCTCCGTCCCAGTGCCGGTAGAACGACGCGACCTCCGCGGCGTCGCTTTCGGGCAACATCTCGACGGGAGAAGCTTCGCAATCGGCCCGGGCCGCGCCGGTGGCGTGGAAAAGAAGCAGAAAGATCAAGCACGCGCCCTGCGCGGCCTGGCGCATGACCTTCGTTTGCAGTGTGCCTGAAATCGACAAAATCCCGACCGTCCCGAAACTCATGGGGCCGGGTTCAGTGTCACGTCAGCAGCGCCCCACCGCAACGGAAAACGGCATCATTCGCCGTGAAACGGCAATCGCAGGACGGCATAGGTGGCATAACCCCGATAAAGCGAACGAAACCGGAGATCGGCACCGAGCTTCTCCGCAAGCGCATGGAGCACACGCTCAAGGTCGCCGCGCGGGCTCACATGGAATTTCGCGAGCCATGCCCGAAGAGCCGAGCGGAACCAGCGCGGCAGGCGCTCCTGCTCGCCGAAGTCGACGATGTGAAGGCTCCCGCCTGGCGCGAGATTGCAGATGCCCTGTGCGAGCGTTGCCTGCCAATCCGGGATCATCGACAGCGTGTAGGACATGTAGATGCGATCGAAGCGGCCCATGCCGAAGGCGGCATAAGGGTTGAAGCGGGTGGCGTCGCCCTGCGCGAAACGGAGCTCCACGCCATGCCGCGCGGCGGCGCGGTGCGCGGTCACGAGCATCTCGTGCGAAATATCCATGCCGTGAAGCGCCGCCTCGGGATAGAGCCGCGCGGCCCGGACGAGATTCCGCCCCGTGCCGCAGCCGACCTCCAGCACCGTCGTGCCGGGTCCGGCGTCGAGTTCCGCGATCAGACGGTCGCGGCCAAGCAGGTAGTAGCGCCGGGTCAGATCGTAGAAATGACGCTGGTACCGGTAGACCCGGTCCATCAAATGCGCATGGGCGTCTTCGCGATGGTCGACCGCACTCACCGCATCACTCCTTCAGGATGTAGAGGTGGAAACCGCCATAGATCGAGGAACGATCATGCGCGGTGAACGCCGCCGATTCTTCCGCGCGATAATCCCAGCGCGCCAGGATCGCCTCGTCCACGCGGCCTGGCAGCAGCGTCGGCTCGGCAGCCGTGCGGAAGATCACCCTCGCGCCGGGACGGGCCGTTCGCGTGATCTGCGACCAGAGGTCGTTCAGTTGTGCGTCGGTCATCCAGTCCTGCGCGTCGAGCAGGACGTAGCGGTCGAGGCTCGCGTCGTCGCTTTCGCGCAGATAATCGGTGAAGGAGGCATTCAGGATCTGCGCGTCTTTCGCCCGCGCCTGAAGCACCGCGAAATTTTCCCGTTTCAGGTAGGGTGGCAGCGGACCATCCTCGCCCGGCGCGTAGGCGCGCGCGAAGGCCTGCCAGGCGAAGTAGTTCTCCGAAAGAGGGAAGCCGCAGGCGAGACGTTCGAGCCTTTCGCGCAGGACGAGGCGCATCTCGCGGCCGCCGGAAAGCGCTTCGTATTGCGCGGGCGGAATGCCGAGGCCATAGAGCGTCGAGGGCTTGGCCGTCGCCCAGGCGATCAGCGGCTTGTCGAAGAGGGGCGCAAGCTTCTCCTCGAAGAAGCGGCGCTGTCCGTCGATCGTCGGCGCGGCGAGAATGTCGCGAAGGCGCACCCCGTAAGCCCGGGCGGCGAGATGCGCGATGCCGATGAAATAGCCGAGGAGGCCGTGACGATAGAAGCCGCGCGCGAAAAGCGAGATGCGGCGGCGGAAGCCCATCGGGCGCTTGTCCCAATAGGCGCGGGTCGCCTCGTCGAGATGCGGGCGGAGAAAGCGGTCGTAGTCCGCGATGTTTTCGCGCGCATCGCCACGGCCGAAGAAGCGGAAGAAGCGGTCGTAGCCGGGCAGGCGCGCGACGCCCGCGAGCTTGAGCTTCACGAGCGCCACATGTGTCGGGTTCAGGTCGAGCGCCGTCACGTGCACGGGCGCCGCCGTGAGATAGGACAGCGCGTTGCATCCGCCGGACGCGATGGCAACCACCCGCGTGTCCGGGTTCATGCCTTCGTGCAGGCCCATCGCCGCGATGTCGACTTCCGGGTCCTCCCATATCTGGGGATAGACGAGGCCTGTGAAGAGCCAGGTGAAGAGCCGCTCCGTGAGCCCCTCGCGGGACACCGCCTTGTGCCGGTGGACGGCGGCGCCGAGGCGGCGGCGGACGACGCGCCTGTCTCCGGTTACGGTGGTATCGGCAAGCGTTTCGTGGGTCGCTTCGGCGCTGTTCGACAAGACATGAACTCCGTTATCGGATCGCCGGCATCGCGCGGCGGCGCGCCCGGTCCACCTGCTGCTACAGGCTTTGCGTGAAGTTCGTGTGACGGTGTTGCGACGGGGCCGCTTCCGAATCGGATGGAGAGGCGTATAGTCGGGAAAACAGACCGCAAAACTCCGGGAAACATCGTCTCCCCGCCCGATCGCGGCAAGGACCGCCGACTTCGGAAACGGGCGACATCAGCCCAGCCGGCGCGGCCATGGCCCGCCAAAACCGGATGTCATTCCCCGTGGATTCGCGCGCGCCCACGCCTTGGACGGACGGAAAATCCGGCTCCAGCCCGCTCTGGCGGCTGGTGCCTCTCGTCCATCGCCACAAGGGACGCTTCTGGGGCGGCATGTCCCTCATCAATACAGGGCGGCTGCTCGAAGCCTTCATGCCGCTTTTCCTCAAGACGGGCATCGACAGGATCGCCGCGGGCGACCCGCGCCTTCTCATGCCCGCGCTTGCGATCCTCGGCCTCATGGTGCTGCGCTACGCCGCCTTCAATCTCGGGCGGCGCCATGTGCGCGAGGTAGGCGTTGCCGTCGCCTACGAACTGCGCCAGCGCCTCTACTGGCACCTCGAACTGCAAGGCCCGCGCTTTTTCTCGCGCTACACGACCGGCGATCTCATGGCGCGCGCGATCAACGACATCACGCTGATCCGCCAGATGATCGGCATGGGCACGCGGCTTCTTTTCGTTCTCGGATTCTCCGGCCTCATCGCCTTCGTGTTCATGTTCTACCAGTCGCCCTCGCTGACGCTGCTTCTGCTGCCCGCGCTTCCCGTTTTTGCCGTGCTCGGATGGATCATCGCCAGGCGCATCTTCACGCAGTCGACGCAAGTCCAGGAGGGATTTTCCACCCTGTCCGCGCAGGTGCAGGAGAACCTCAACGGCATCCGCACCATCCAGACACACGCGCAGGAGGCGCGCGAGACGGCGCGCTTCGAGGCGACGTCCGACGCCTATGCCCGCGACTACTACAAGCTCATGTTCCTGAATTCGGGCCTCACCTCGGCCATGCTGATCGCGACCGGCTTCACGACGCTTATTGTCGTCGGCTATGGCGGCATGCAGGTGGTCGAAGGTGTAATCACGCTCGGCACCTTCACCGCCTTCATTTTCTATCTCGCCATGATGCTCGCGCCGATCCGCGAAGGCGGCATCATGGTGACGCTGTTCCAGCGCGGCGGTTCGGCGGCGGCGCGCATTTTCGAGATCCTCGACCACGAACCCGAAATCCGCGATGCGCCGGAAGCCGCCCCGCTTGACGAGATCGGCGGCGCCATCACGCTGCATCACCTCTCTTATGTGCATCCGGCGAGCGGCGGCGATGGCGGATGGCCGGCCCTCAACGATGTGACGCTCGACATCCGCAAGGGCGAGATGATCGCGCTGCTCGGCCGGGTCGGTTCCGGCAAATCGACCCTACTGCGCCTCATCGTCCGCCTGCTCGACCCGCCGCCCGGCACGGTCTATCTCGACGGGCGCGACATCCGCATGCTGCCGGTCACCCAGGTGCGCAACCAGATTGCCATGGTGCCGCAGGACCCGTTCCTCTTCGCGACGCATATCGCGCAGAACATTTCCTACGACAATCCCGAGCGGACGACGGAGGAAGTGTGGCGCGCGGCGGAGAGCGCCGATCTCGAAGCGACCATCCGCAGCTTTCCCGAAAGGCTCGAAACGCTGGTGGGCGAGCGCGGCGTGACGCTCTCGGGCGGACAGAAACAGCGCGCGAGGATGCGCGCCGTGCCGCGCGCCTCGTCCATGCCGATCCCTTCATCCGGTTGCTGCCGCAGGGCTACGACACGGTTTTGACGGAGCGCGGGCGTAACCTCAGCCACGGACAGCGCCAGCTTCTCGCCTTTGCCCGCGTGCTGGCGATGGATCCGGAAGTGCTGATTCTCGACGAGGCGACGGCAAGCATCGACACGGAAACCGAACTCATCATTCAGGACGCGCTTGCGAAAGTGACCGAGGGACGGACTTCGATCATCATTGCCCACCGGCTGCAGACAATACGGGAAGCGAACCGGATCGTCGTTCTCGCCGGCGGCGAAGTGCGCGAGATCGGCACACATGAGGAACTCATGGCGCAGAGCGGCCTCTACAAGACGCTCTACGAGCTACAGGTTCAGGACCTGAAGCCGGAAACACGCTCCCCCTGATAGTCCCAAAGAAGTTGTCGGGACATACGCGCTGAAGTAGCGTGATCGCGAACCGGTTCCAACGACGAAGAAACGCGCTCTCCATGACAAATGCCTCTCTTCCCTACGCCCTGCCGGACAAGCTCGACCCCGGCCTTGCCGAAACCCTGGCCTACTGGCGCGGACTTATCCGGGGCAAGGCAAGCAGCATGCCTTATTGGGACGATGTAAAGCTGTCAGACATGGGTCCCCGCGCGGAGCGCGTCATGCTCGTCGGCGCTTTCGAGAAGCCTGAGCGCTTCCGTTTCGAGATCGTGGGAAGCGGCATCGCGTCCCGGTATGGCGAAGAGCTGCAAGGCCACTTCGCCGACGAGGTCGATATCCGCTCGCCGCTCGAATTTTTCCGCTCGCAGGCGAGCGTCACCGTGGAAGGCCGTGCGCCCACATATTACGCGGGCGACGGCTATGCGCGCCTGCTCCTGCCACTCTGGGGCGATGGACACATAAGCATGCTGCTCTGCGCCTTCTCGGATATTTGAGGCCTGACCGGCTCAACAACGCTGAACGATGAGCGCTGCGTTGCCGTTGCCGGCTTGCGTGACATATGCTTTGTTCCCGCTTCCCTTCTGCACGACGTAGGAAACGTTGCCGCTGCCGTCCTGATTGGTGACCGCGACATTGTTCGAGCCCGTCTGGCTTGCGAATGCCGTATTGCCATACCCCGTCTGCGCGACGTAGCTGCTGTTCGCCCCGGCGGCAAAGCCGCAACCGCCGCCGCCCACCTTGCCGGCCCTCACCGGCTTGTAGCGTGTTGCCTGCTTGACGGCGGTGCGGATCTTCTTGTCCGAAACGAATTTCTGGGCCGGGTTCGACACCGTCCAGCTCTTGGTCCGTGTCTTCTTATTGTTCTGATACATGATGGTGTAGTTGCCGTCGCCCACCTGGACGACGTTTGCCATGCTTCCCGCCCAGGCCGCGGGGGAGCCGAGAACGAAGGCGAGCGCGACCGCCGCCGCCGTAAATGAATTGATGGTCTTCTTCATCGCTCTCTCCTGCATCGTGTGACGTTCCTGCCGGAACAAGAGCCATGACCATGGACCCGATGCGCTGATGACCCGCTGAACCCCGCGTTCATGCTGCATTCAGAAATCGGGAGTGCCCGCTCTCGTTCGCGCGACACAAAATGACCTCATCGCTGAACCGAATATGAATGGCGGCTTCAGGCGGCGCTCAGGCACGCGGCGCTAGAACTTGCATCGTCAACCGGACAAGCCCCCATGGCCGGTCCCCAAACAGGAGATGCAAGATGAAAAAGTTTCTACTGACCACCGGCACCATCGCAGCCCTGATCGCGGCCGGCATCACCGGCGCCAATGCAGGTAACTCGGCCTCCGTCTATCAGAGCGGCCGCCACAACACCGGCGTCTTCACGCAGAATGGCTATCACAACAAGGGCACGATCGACACGCATGGCCGCGGCAACTACTCCAAAGCGGTGCAGCAGGGCGAATGGAACTATCTCTACCAGCAGCAGCTCGGCAACCGGAATGCCGCTCTCACCGACCAGTATGGCCGCAACAACTACGCGGTGACGGGCCAGGAAGGCCGCAACAACAAGGCGACCACGATCCAGACCGGCCGCAACAACACGTCCGGCATCGCCCAGATCGGCAGCAACCACAAGGCGACGACCGATCAGTACGGCTCGAACAACACGTCGGCCACGATCCAGGTCGGCAACGGCCAGAAGGCGAACACCGTCCAGACCGGCAAGGGCAATACGTCGGTCGTCATTCAGGGCGGCTACTAAGCGCTTTCATCGGGAGACGGCATTCGCCGTCTCCCGCGACGCCCCATTTCGACAGGGAGCAGAGCAATGAACACCAAATGGACTTCGCTGTTTTTCATCCCGTTCGTCTTCGGCTGCGCGGCAGCCACGGCGTCGCCGCCCGCTCCCGACTCCTGCGAGATCAGGACAATCGAGACGCCTGGCGGCCTGCGCCTCGAGAGCGTCGTCTACGGCATACCCGGCGAATCCGGCTCCTATGCCATGTCGCTTGAGCGATCCGGCGCCGGCGGTACGTCCGAGGTACGTCAGGACGGCGATTTCGTCATCGACGAGACGGGTGAGGCCGTCGTGTCCGTCACCGAAGTGAATCGCAGCGGCCACGACCGCCTCCATGCGCACATGACGGTGGAGAACCGTTCCGGCAGCCATAGCTGCAGTCTCTGATCGCTAGACTTCGTTCGCCCGCAGCCGATGGTGGTCGAACCAGAGCACGCGCAGCTGATCGCCTTGTGGCGTGTAGCCGATGAGGCTGAGCCCCGACGGCTCCACCGGGCTCCGGCCCAGCACCTTGTTCTGATAGATCGCGGCGCATCCCGCGAGGCCTTCTTCGGGATGCTCTTTCGACCAGCGTCCCAGTTCGTCGTGCCCGTCGATCATCAGCCGGTCGGTCAGCCGCCTGCCGCGCCAGGCGGGCGCTATGAAACTCCGGCAGAAGGCAAACTTCTCGCGAAGTCTCGGCAAGACCTGGATGTCCGCCGTCAGGCAACCGGCCATCGTCTCGCCGTCATAGATCGCAATGACGAGTTCTTCGGCGCGCGCCTCCGGGCTCACGCCTCTCGGCAGCACGCCTGCGCGCGTCCACATCGCCACCGCGTCTTGCGCGACGCGACGGTCGCGCCGCCGCCAGACGCGGAGGTAGCTGATGGTTTCGAGTTCGCCCTGCATGCCGCCCTTCCCGTTCCTTCGATGGCGCGCCAGTGTCGGCACCGGGCGCCATCGGGGAAAGGGGTCACAAGGTCCATATTGGAGGTGCGGCGTCCTCCTCAGGCGCCGAGCCTGAAGCCCTCGTAATCGGCGGCCGCCACTTCCGCGATCTTTTCGCCATAGACATTCACACCCCCGGTATAGGGCATGAAGACGCGCGGCTTGCCGGGAATGTTCGCGCCCATGTACCAGGAGTTCGCCTGCGGATAGAGCGTCGCGCTCGCGAGCTCGTTCACATGCGAGACCCACTGGTCTTCGGCTTCGCGCGTCGGCTCGATGGAGCGGATATTTCCCTCCGTCAGGCGCTTCACACAATCCGTGATCCAGTCCACATGCTGCTCGATCGACACGATCATGTTGGAGAGCACGGAGGGGCTTCCGGGGCCGGTGATGAAGAAGAGATTGGGGAAGCCAGCGGAGCCGAGCCCGAGATAGGTTCGCGGGCCCGCAGCCCATTTTTCCCTGAGCTTCGCGCCGTCACGGCCCGTGATGTCGATGGCGAGCAGCGCGCCCGTCATCGCATCGAAGCCCGTCGCGAAGACGATGGCGTCGGCCTCGTATTCCCTGCCGCCGCAGACGACGCCCTTTTTCGAAATCCGCTCGATCGGCGTCTCGCGAACATCCACGAGGTCGACATGCGGTTCGTCGAAGGTCTGCAGGTAATCGGTATCGAGGCAGAGACGCTTCACACCGACCGGATGGTCGAAGGGAAGAAGCTTTTCCGCGACGTCGGGATTTTTCACCGAGGCGCGCATCTTCTCACGGGCGAAATTGGCGGCGATGTCATTTGCCTCGTGGGTCATCATCAGGTCGCCGAATGCACCGAGGAAGGCGAAGCCGCCCTGGTTCCAGCGCGTTTCGAGTTCTCTCCGGCGCGCTTCCGGCGTCATGTCGCCGGCCAGCGTTTTGTTATATTCGAAGCAGATGATGCCGCCCGGCGTCTCGCGCGCATGTTTGCGGTCTTCGATCAGCGTCTCCTTGGAGCGTGCGACCTCTTCCTGCATCAAAGGGCGGTTGCCTGCCGGCAGGGTGAAGTTCGCCGTCCGCTGGAAGACCGTCATGTGCGAGGCCTGCGCGGCGATGACGGGTATGCTCTGGATACCGGACGAGCCCGTGCCGATGACGGCGACGCGCTTGCCGGAGAAGTCGACGCCTTCATGCGGCCAGCCACCCGTGTGATACCAGTCGCCTTCGAAGTCCTGAAGCCCCTCGAAGTCGGGCACGCGGGCGGCGGAGAGACAGCCCGTCGCCATGATGCAGAAGCGTGCCGAGACACTGTCGCCCTTGTCCGTTTCGACCGCCCAAAGGCCGGTCCGCTCGTCATAGGTCGCGGACGTCACGCGCGTCTCGAAGCGCATGTCGCGCCGGAGGTCGAGCTTGTCCGCCACATAGTTCTGGTAGCGCAGGATTTCCGGCTGGGCGGCATAGCGCTCGCTCCAGGTCCAGCCGCGCTGAACCTCGTCGGAAAAACCATATTGATATTCGAGGCTTTCGACGTCGCAGCGCGCGCCGGGATAGCGGTTCCAGTACCAGGTGCCGCCGACGCCCTCGCCCGCCTCGAAGACGCGCGCGGTCA
>JAGUWA010000446.1 GCA_020062605.1 Parvibaculum sp.
CTTCTTCGCGTGATCCTGATAGCGCTCGATGCCGCGCGCCACGTCGAGCAGGGCATTCTGGACCGTCTCGCCATCTGCGTCGGCGGGCAGCGTGGCGAGCTTGGCGGAGAGCGCCTGCAGCGCCGCGGCCTCGACCTCGTCGGGCGCACGGAACACCTTGGCCGGCTTCACGAAATCCTCGAAATAGCGGATCGCATAGCCGGCCAGCCTGTCGAGTTCCGGATGCGTATCCGGCGTCACGCCGGGCACGTGACGCAGGATGAAGCCCCAGAGCACCGCCTTGTCATGCGCATGGGATGCGCTGACGAGATTGAGCAGCAGCGCGAAGGAAACCGGCAGCTCGATCGCGGGCGGGTTGCCGTTGTGGATATGCCAGACCGGATTGCTCAGCCGTTCCTTCCAGTCCTGACGCGGATAAGCGGCAAGGTGCTGGTAGTACTCGTCGACCGCGCGCGGAATGACGTCGAAATAGAGCTTCTTCGCCTGACGCGGACGCTGGAACATGTAGAGCGCGAGGCTCTCGGTCGGCGCGTAGGCCAGCCATTCGTCGATGGTGAGACCGTTGCCCTTCGACTTTGAAATCTTCTCTCCCTTTTCATCGAGGAAGAGTTCATAGACGAAGTGTTCCGGCGGACGGCCACCAAGTGCCTCGCAGATCCGGTCGTAGATTCCCATGTTGGGCCCGTGATCCTTGCCGAACATCTCGAAGTCGACGCCGAGCGCGGCCCATCGCGCACCGAAATCCGGCTTCCATTGCAACTTCACATGACCACCGGTGACGGGCAGCGTTGTTTCCTCGCCGTCCTCGTCGTCGAAGGTGATGGTCGCCTCCGCGGCGTTCACCTTCTTTATCGGCACATAAAGCACGCGGCCGGTCTTCGGCGAGATCGGCAGGAAGGGCGAATAGGTCGCGCGCCGCTCCGGCCCAAGCGTCGGCAACATTATCGCCATGATGTCGTCGTAGCGTTCGGCCACGCGCTTGAGGATCGCGTCGAAACGGCCCGACTTGTAATATTCGGTTGCGCTGGCGAACTCGTATTCGAAGCCGAAGGTGTCGAGGAAGCGCCGCAGCATCGCGTTGTTGTGATGGCCGAACGAAGGATATTCGTTCGTGAAGGGATCCGGCACCGATGTCAGCGGCATGTGCAGATAGGGCTCGAGGAAGGCGCGGTCCGGCACGTTGTCCGGGATCTTGCGCATCCCGTCCATGTCGTCGGAGAAGCAGAGGAGGCGCGTCTCGACACCCGGCATCAGGATTTCGAAGGCGCGGCGCACCATGGTCGTACGCGCCACTTCGCCGAACGTGCCGATATGAGGCAACCCGGAAGGTCCGTATCCGGTTTCGAAGAGGACGGGGCGCGCGGCACCGCCTTCCCTCTCGAGCCGGCTCACGATCTTGCGCGCTTCCTCGAAGGGCCAGGCCTTGCTGATACGGGCGGCTTCAAGAAGTTCGGACGGCGCTATGGCGGCGGCTTGCGAGGACATCTAGTCTACCTGGAGAAAAGGCTTAAGGCTTTGTCAAGCGGGCGGACCCTATGCTCTGCCCCACCCTCAGTCAATGCGGGGATCACCCCGCATGACGGGCTCTGGACAAGCCTCGCAGCGATGAACAGACGCTTGTCCGGGAGGCCACATCCCAGTGTTTTGCGGCTGTATGCCCGGAGAGACAGAAAGTGACGAATAACCGGCCGGACCCATCCGGCGAGGACAAAAAAACGCCTGAAGACCCCGCGCCCGCGTTCGGGCCGGTCCGTCGCGCCTATCCCATCGAAACGAGAATCGACGCCGAGCAGGTGAAATTACTGCTGTCGCTCGGCGAGGCCAGCCGTTTCACGATCTTCGGCGCGATTGCGGTGGTGGGCGCCGCGTTCTACGAGACCGCGCCGCTGTGGACGATCGCCGTCGTCGCCGCGATACAGCTCGTTGCGCAGTTCCTGTTCGATCGCGTGCGCGCCGGATTTCACGCCGATCCGGATGCAACCGTCAATGCGCCCAAATGGGCGTACCGCTATGCCCTGGTGACGATCATCAGCGGTTCGACATGGGGCGTGGGAGCGCTGCTCTGGTTGCCCGGCTCGTCCTTCGCACACGAAATCTTCTACGCTCTGGTGCTCGCCACGCTCATCATGGCGACGGCGATCACGCGCGCAAACCATCCGCCTGCCGTGGTCTGCTATACCATCTCCGCCTCGCTTCCGGCTGTGGTCATGCTGCTCTGGCGCGCCGAGCCGCTCTCGATTGCGACGGTGCTTCTTGCCGCCATGTTCTTCGCGACCGTTGTGGGCTGGACGCGCCGGATCAACGACCGCTACCGCGAGGCATTTCGTCTGCGCTTCGAGAATGCCGACCTCGTGGAACGCATGGCGCGCGCGCATGCGGCGACCGAGCAGCGACGCC
>JAGUWA010000217.1 GCA_020062605.1 Parvibaculum sp.
AAGCTCCGTCGGGCGGTGTTCGGCGCGGTCGCCTAGGCCCATGCGGGTCAGAAGGTTCATGGCGAAGTCGCGCGCCGCGCGCTTGCCGACGCCCGCAATCATCTGCGGGAGGACGACATTCTCCACGGCCGAGAATTCGGGCAGGAGATTGTGGAACTGGTAGACGAAGCCGAGATCGGCGCGGCGGATGGCGGTGCGGCGGGTGTCGGACAGGCCGACGGCTTCGATACCGCCGATCCAGACCTCGCCCTCGTTCGGCGCTTCGAGAAGGCCCGCGATGTGAAGGAGCGAAGATTTGCCCGAGCCCGAGGGGCCGACCAGGGCGACGATCTGGCCCGGCCAGACATCGAGGTCCGCGCCCGCGAAGATGCGCAGTTCCGCATCGCCCTGCCTGTAGGTGCGGGTGATGCCGCGAAGGGAGAGAACGGGCGCATCATTCATAACGGAGCGCCTCCACCGGATCGAGCGAGGCGGCGCGCCAGGCGGGATAGAGCGTGGCCGCAAAGGAGAGGAAGAGCGCCATCAGCACGACGGCGGTGACCTCGCCGGCGTCAACCTCGGCCGGCATGTGGCTGAGGAAATAAACTTCCGGCGAGAAAAGCTCCGTACCCGACAGATCGGAGATCCACTGACGCAGCGTCTCGATGTTCAGGCAGAAGACGAGACCGAGCAGGAAGCCCGCCAGCGTGCCCGCAACGCCGATGGAGGCGCCGGAGATGAAGAAGGCGCGCATGACGGCGCCGCGCGTCGCGCCCATGGTGCGCAGGACCGCGATGTCCCTGCCCTTGTCCTTCACCAGCATGATGAGGCCGGAGATGATGTTGAGCGAGGCGACGATGAGGATGAGCGTGAGGATGAGGAACATCACGTTGCGCTCGACCTGGAGCGCGCTGAAGAAGCTCTCGTTGCGCTGCTGCCAGGTGTAGATGGTGCAGCAGGGACCGGCGGCCATGGCGATGGGCTGCACGGCACTGTTCACGCGGTCGGGATTTTCGATGCGGACTTCGAGGGCGCTTACGCCTTCATAGGTGCGGAAGAAGGCGCGCGCCTCGTCGAGCGACATGAAGACGAAGCTCGCATCGTATTCCGACATGCCGATTTCGAAGATCGCCTTGATCGGGAAGGCGCCGACCTTGGGCGCAGTGCCGAAGGGCGTGATCGCTCCGCGCGGCGAGAGGAGCGTGATGTTGTCGCCGACGGTGAGGCCGAGATTGGCGGCGAGGCGCGAGCCCACGGCGACGCCGCCCCCGTCCAGCCCGTCGAGCGAGCCGACGACGATATTGTCCGAGACGATGCCGAGGCTTTTCAGGTCGTTCTCGCGCATGCCGCGCACGAGAGCGCCGGTCGCACTGCGCGCGCTTTGCACCATGACCTGGCCGTCGACCAGCGGAATGACGCTCACGACGCCCGCAACGCCGCGCACGCGCTCGGCCACCTGATCGTAGTTCATGATGTTGGAGCCAACGCCCTGCACGAACATGTGGCCGTTGAGCCCCAGGATGCGGGAGAGAAGCTCGGTGCGGAAACCGTTCATCACCGACATGACGATGATGAGCGTGGCGACGCCGAGCATGATGCCCGCGAAGGAGATGCCCGCGATGACGGAAACGATGCCCTCGCGGCGGCGCGAGCGCAGGTAACGCATGGCGAGCAGCCATTCGAAAGCACCGAAGGCGCGGGCGCGGCCGGTGCGTCTTTCGCGTGGGTAGGCAGCATCAGTCATGGTCTGTCCTGCATTGTCGCCATTTCGACCTCGGGGAGGGGATATCCGCCCTCGTCGTATGACTCCTCCCCGATTTCCTCGCTCACCCCTCCCCTAAAAATCCTGACGGATTTTTAGACCCTCCCACAGGGGGAGGGTGGTCCCGATGGTGAGCTTCGCGAATTACATGCGGTGGCCCAGTTTCGAGTTCATCGTGTTCAGTTCCCCACAATCTTCGCGAGGGCCGCGTCGGGCGAGAGTTCTTCCTTTTCGCCGGTGGCGCGGCGCTTCAGCTCGACCGTGCCGGATTTGAGGCCGCGCGGACCGACGACGAGCTGCCAGGGCAGGCCGATGAGGTCCATGGTCGAGAACTTCGCGCCGGCGCGCTCTTCCGTGTCGTCGTAGAGGACGGTAACGCCGGCGGCTTCGAGCTTCGCATAAAGCGCTTCGCAAGCGGCATCGGTTTCCGCGTCGCCACTCTTCAAATTCACGAGACCGACCTTGAAGGGCGCGACGGTATCCGGCCAGACGATGCCGTTGTCGTCGTGGCTTGCCTCAATGATGGCGCCGACGAGGCGCGAGACGCCGATGCCGTAGGAACCCATCTGGAGCGGCGTTTCCTTGCCGTCCGGCCCGGCGACGACGCAGCCCATGGCCTGCGAATACTTGGTGCCGAAGAAGAAGATGTGGCCAACCTCGATGCCGCGGGCGGAGAGGCGCTTGTCTTCCGGCACGTCGGCCTCGAACTTCGCGGCGTCGTGCTTCTCGTCGGTCGCGGCGTAGAGATCGGTGCGCGCGGCGATGACGGGGGTGAGGTCCGCCTCGTAGTCGATGTCGTCGCCGGGGACGGGCATGTCCACGAGGTCGCGGTGGCAGAAGACGGCGCTCTCGCCCGTTTCGGCGAGGATGATGAATTCATGGCTCATGTCGCCGCCGATGGGGCCGGTGTCGGCGGCCATCGGGATGGCGCGCAGCCCCAGGCGGTCGAAGGTGCGCAGATAGGCGACGAACATCTTGCGGTAGGCACGGCGCGCGCCCTCGACATCGAGGTCGAAGGAATAGGCGTCCTTCATCAGGAATTCGCGGCCGCGCATGACGCCGAAACGGGGGCGGATCTCGTCGCGGAACTTCCACTGGATGTGGAAGAGGTTGCGCGGCAGGTCGCGGTAGGACTTCACGGCGCCCTTGAAGATTTCGGTGATCATCTCCTCATTGGTGGGGCCGTAGAGCATGTCGCGCTCGTGGCGGTCCTTGATGCGGAGCATTTCGGGGCCATAGGCGTCGTAGCGGCCGGACTGGCGCCAGAGGTCGGCGGACTGGAGCGTCGGCATGAGGAGTTCGATGGCGCCCGCCCTCGCCTGCTCCTCGCGGACGATCTTCTCGATGTTGCGCAACACGGCGAGGCCCAACGGCAGCCAGGCATAGATGCCGGCGGCGGTCTGGCGGACGAGGCCCGCGCGGAGCATCAGCCGGTGTGAGACGATCTGGGCTTCGGCGGGGTTTTCCCGGAGGGTGGGCAGAAAATATCTGGAAAGGCGCATGATGATCCTGAAAGCGGCGGCCCCGGCGAAGGGCAGCGCGAGGCAGGACCGAGGAGCCCTGCCGGAGCCTGAAAACAGGGGTCCGTTTTAGGGGGTCGCGGGCGGCAACGCAATCTCGCCGCTGGCGGTGCGGCGGGAGGCGAGGGTTTCGAGATAAGCGCGGATATCGACCTCGGGCCCCTCTTCCACGCCCCTGCCCGTGCGGAGGCCCCAGGGGCCTCTTTCGAGCTCCTCGACGGTGTAGCCCATGTCGACGTCGTAGGTGCGGTCGATCTGGTTGCGGAGGTACTGTTGCGCCTCGTACCAGCGAGTCTTCCCGGCGCCGTCGCGGCAGGTAGCCCGCTCCTCGCCGGACGCGCCCCAGCGGCGCTCGACGCATTGATAGGGATCGAAGGAGAGGTCGTAGAGGCGGTCGACGATCAGGTCGATGGAGAGTTCGACCGTGCGGCCGGCGGAGTTCACATAGGAGATGTCGCAGGCGGCGTTCTGCTCCCAATAGGCGGCGAGAAGATCGCCGGGGAGATCGCTGCCGTCATATTTCAGGCGCGGCGCGTCGACCATGTCCATCTTGATGAAATCGACCACGAGGTCGTACATCTCCTTGAAGCCGGTCTTGAGGCGGGCGTCGCGCGAGGGCGTGGAATAGAGCTCCCAGACACCATCCGTGCCGTAGATGTTGTCCGGGAGGCGGGGCGGCGGAGACGTGTTCTGGACGCCCCGCGCGAGTGATATTTCGACAGCCTGCTTGCGCGAGCGCAGATCGAAGCAAAGCGACTGCATCATCGCGCGCAGTTCCTCGACGGGCCTGTATTCGAGTTCGCCCGCCGAAAGGCGCGAGCGAAGATAGGTGTAGAAGTCGAGGTTCTCGCCGTTCCACATCCATGAGGCCGAACGCCAGCGATGCGGATCGCCGGCCGGGTTGCCCTGATACTGCTCCAGAGAGAAGTCCGGAATGTCGGCATTGGACGCGGCGACGATGCGGCCGCCGACGAGCGCGCCGTTCGGGGCGCGCTTCGCGCCGACGACTTCGAGGGGGCGGAACTTCTGGAAGATGGAGCCGAGCTCCGGTCCGGTGCGCAGGAACTCCTTGCCGAGGAAGCTGCGGCTCAGCGAATGATCCGGATGCGAGGAGAAGATGAGAATGCGGCCGCCGGACTCGACGCGCCAGACAAGCGAGGCATGGCCGTTCACATCATAGGCGATGGTGCCGGGGACGATCGCCTCGCGGTCGAGGCGCGGCGAATAGGTGTCGGAGAACATCACCGGATCGTCGGCAAGCGAATTGCGCCGGAACATGGCCGTCGAGACGACGTTCACGAGCGTGTGCAGGATGGGAATCGCGCTGACGCCGCCCGCCGTGCGGGGAACGCTGTCGCGGGCGACGACGACATTACCGTAGGAAGAATAACGAATGTCGCCACCCGGCCCGTCCGCCGACTGCATGGCCGACTGCCAGGCGAAGGGCAGACCGTTCTTCCAGGCGAAATAGGCGCGAAGGACATAGGGCATGTCCGCGCAGTCGACATAGAAGCGCGTTTTCGGGTCTGTATGGCGATAGGGGTTGGCGGGGCTCTTGATGCACTGGTCGAAGGTCCAGCAATCGGCGGCGCCCAGCGCGGCCACAAAATCCTGCCAGGCCTTTTCGTCGCTCTCGCTCCAGCGTTCCTTGGTGATGCGCCAGCGCGCATCCTGCGCATGGACCGCGGAGCCCATGCTCATGACGACAAACGAAGCGCACAAGAGAACGAACGCGGCTCTGCGCCAGCGAGAAATCATCAGCCTACACCCTGCCCTTGCCCGCCTGAAGGGTGCGGGCCGGGGAAAGGACTGTCAATGAAAGCCGGGCTTTCGGGAAGGCGGTAAGGCTATTTCGGGCGGACCTGATGCAATCTTGCACAGGCCTCGGCCAGCGCATGGTCGATGCCTGAAACATCCTCGCCGTCGATCGTGGCGCGGCCCGTCCGGGTGTCGATGACGATGCGGGCGACGGTCATTTCCGTTGCCGAATTGAAAGCGGGGTTTCGACCGGCCAGCGGATCGAGCGTCACGTCGAATTCGTAAAGGGGGCGGAGGCCGTAGCGGTAACCGCCATCGATGTCGGCGGGGGCGACGGCGCTGCCATCGGCGGCCACGCCCGGCACATAGTCCGCGCCGCCCGGGAGATAGGGGGCGATGCGGCGGCAGTCATCTTCCGAGATTTCGATGATGCGCGGGGCATCGCTGCCGGCGAGTTCCCCGGCATGGGCGGCGGAACCCCCGAGGACCGGAAAGAGGGCCAGAAGGATGGAAAGGCGCTTCATCATGCTTTCATCCTGCGCGCGGGGGCTTTAAGGAATTGTTGCGGGGATTTTACTCGTCGCGTCGCTCCTCGCAATGACGTGGAGGGGTTAAGGGGGAAAACGGTGAACGACAATAATGAAGGGCTGCTCGAGCGGCTGTTCGCGCTGAGGGCGAACGGTACGACTGTCCGTACCGAGATCGTTGCGGGGCTCACCACATATCTCACCATGGCCTATATCATCTTCGTGAACCCGGCGATCCTCGGCGCGGCGGGGATGGATTTCGGCGCGGTCTTCGTCGCGACGTGCCTCGCGGCGGCGGCGGGCTCGCTCATCATGGGGCTCTATGCGAACTACCCGGTCGCGCTTGCGCCGGGGATGGGGCTCAATGCCTATTTCGCCTATACGGTGGTGCCGCAATTCGGCGGCGACTGGCGGCTGGCGCTTGGCGGGGTGTTTCTGTCGGGCGTGCTGTTCCTGCTGCTCTCGCTTTCACCGCTGCGCGAGAAGCTGGTGAACTCGATCCCGCGTTCGCTCAAATACGGGATCGGGGCGGGCATCGGTTTCTTTCTCGCGCTGATCGGACTTCAGAACGCGGGCGTGGTCGCGGATCATCCGGCGACGCTGGTGACGCTCGGCGATCTCGCCGTGCCGGGAACGCTGCTCGCGATGGCAGGCTTCGTGGCGCTGGTCGCCATGCAATACCGGCGGGTGCCGGGCGCCATCATGGTGACGATCCTTGCCGTGACGGCTATCGCCGTTCTGGCCGGATGGCAGCCGCTGCGCGGCATCGCGGCAACGCCCCCTTCGCTCGCCCCGACCTTCTTCCAGATGGACCTGGCAGGCGCGGTCAGCACCGGGTTCGTGACCATCGTCTTCGTGTTCCTGCTGGTCGATCTTCTCGATACGACGGGAACGCTGCTCAGCGTCGGACAGCATGCGGGCATGGCGGATGCGGAGGGAAAGCTGCCACGGCTCCGCAAGGCGATGGTGGCGGATTCGTCGGCCACGATCATCGGCGCGGCGCTCGGCACCTCCTCCACCACGAGCTATATCGAGAGCGCGGCGGGCGTCGAAACGGGCGGCCGGACGGGGTTGATGGCCGTCACCGTGGCGGTGCTCTTCCTTGCGAGCCTCGTCCTCGCACCGCTCGCCGAAACCGTGCCCGTTTATGCGACGGCGCCGGCCCTCGTCTTCATTGCCTGCCTGATGGCACGGAGCCTTGCCCATCTCGACTGGAAGGACGTGACGGAGACGGCGCCCGCGCTCGTCACCGCACTTGCGATCCCGTTCACATATTCGATCGCGAGCGGGATCGGGCTTGGCGTCATTTCCTATGCGGCGATCAAGCTTCTCTCGGGCCGAGCGCAGGACCTCAACCGGGCGGTGTCGATCATTGCCCTGGCCTTCGTGGTGAAACTCGCCCTGCAATGAAACGCCACTCCGGCGCGAGACTTCGTTCGGAAATTACCCGGGCGGGCACATAATGCTGCAAAAATTTCATCCGCAGCAAAAAGAGGCGTGACACCTCGCCGCAGGCTGGCTATAGTCCCTTCAATAAAAAGGGATAAGCGAAAGCGTAAGCCCAAGTTTAGGGAGGGAACGCTGACTTCGACGGTCCGGAAAGGATTGCGAAGGCGCGACACGAGGGAATACTAAAGCAGCAAGGCCGCGAAAGCGGACCTTGCTTTTTTTTGGGCTTTTTTTCCCGGCGCGCCGGGCGTCTTTCCCTACCCCTCCCCAAAATTTGCGATGCAAATTTTGACCCTCCCACAGGGGGAGGGTGATCTCGATGGAGAGGTTTGAGAGGCTGTGGCCGCGCCTCAATACTCGTTGCTGAGGTCCGGCATGAAGGGGACGTCGTCGAAGGAAATCGGCTGGTAGATATAGATCCAGGCGACGAAAACCCAGGCGACGGCCGCGATCAGCGTCGTCGCGAGGGCCTTCTTCCAGAGCGCGGGACGGACGGGCGCACCTGCCTCCGAGCCGGGAACGGCCTCGCCCGTTTCGTGCTGGGAGCGGACGCCCCAGGGCAGGACCGCAAACAGGACGACCCACCAGAGAACGAAATAGATGGCGATGCCGGCGACAGGGTCCATGGGATGCGGCGCCTCAGGCCTGTTCCAGCTCGACGAGCGTGCCGTTCAGATCCTTCGGGTGGAGGAAGACGACGGGCTTGCCATGCGCGCCGATCTTCGGCTTGCCGGTACCTGTGATGGTGACGCCCTCGACGGTCATCTTCTCGCAGGCAGCGTCGATGTCCTCGACCTCGATGCAGATGTGATGGATGCCGCCCTTCGGGTTCTTCGCGAGGAAGCCGGCAATGGGCGAGTTCTCGCCCAGGGGCTCCAGCAGTTCGATCTTGGTGTTGCCGAGATCGACGAAAACGGTGGTCACGCCGTGGTCCGGCTGCGGCACGGCCTCGGAGACCTTCGCATTGAACTTCTTGCGATAGGTTTCGGCGGCGGCGTGGATATCCGGAACGGCGATGGCGACGTGATTGAGCGGACCGAGCATCGGCGGAGTTCCTTACAGTTTCAATTCCAATGGCCCATATTTAGGCGGGTTTCGGGGGATGGGCAAGGAAGGTCAGATCCTCGTTACCACGACCGCCACCTGGGGTTTCTTGCCCCATTCGCGGCGGAGCGCGCCGCGCACGGCCCGACGCAAGAATTCCGCTACGGCGTCGTCGTCCTGACGGCGCTTTGCGGGCAGGCGCCCGAGCGCGTCGTCCACGGCGTCGAGCGCACGATCCTCGAAGGGAACGCCGAATGAGTCTTCCTCCGGGAGCCCCATGAGGCGGACCTGAGGATCCCCGCGCACCTGCCCCTTCCCGTCCAGAACGATGCTGACGAAGACCGAGCCCGCGAAGGAGAGGCGGCGGCGCTCCTGTACCGCGCCCTCGTCCTGATCGGTGAGCACGTCGCCGTCGAGATAGATGCGGCCGGCAGGGGCCTCGTCCACGACCTCGGCGGGACCCGGCGCGATGCGCACAATGAGGCCGTTCTTCACCACGACCTGTTCGGGCACCTGAAGCTCGCGCGCGAAGGCGGCATGCTCCGCCAGATGGCGCGCCTCGCCATGCACGGGGATCGAGACCTCCGGCCTGATCCATTGATACATGGCGGCGAGTTCGTCCCTGCACGGATGACCGGAGACGTGGACGAAGTGATCCTTCTCGGTGATGACGCGAATGCCGCGCTCCGCGAGCAGGTTCTGCAGGTCGAAGATCGAGGTCTCGTTGCCCGGAATGACGCGGGAGGAGAAGACAACCGTGTCGCCTCTTTCCAGCACGATCTGGGGGTGGTTGTCCTCGGCGATGCGGGCGAGCGCGGCACGGGGTTCGCCCGACTGCCGGTGCAAATGAGGAGCACCTTGTCGCGCGGGAGGTAGCCGGCGTCGTCCTCGCTGACGATGCGCGGGAGATCGGTGAGATAACCGACCTCGCGCGCGGCGGCGACCACGCGGTGCATGCCGCGCCCGACAAGGACGGGATGGCGGCCGCAGGCTTCGCCCGCGCGGATGATGCTTTCGAGGCGCGCGACATTGGACGCGAAGGTGGTCATCGCCACCCTGCCCTCGCAGTTTTTCAGGAGCTCTGTGAGGCTCGCCGCGACATCGGCCTCGGAGCCCGCGGTGCCTGGCGAGAAGACGTTGGTGGAGTCGCAGACGATGGCGCGGACGCCCTCGTCACCGATGGCGCGGAGGCGGGCTTCGTCTATGTCGCCGCCAACGACGGGATCGGGGTCGATCTTCCAGTCGCCGGTGTGGAGCACGAGGCCGAGCGGCGTGCGGATGGCGAGGGCGTTCGGCTCGAGGATCGAATGGGTGAGCGTGACGAGTTCGATGTCGAAGGGACCAAGGTCGAAGCGGTGGCCGAGAGGAATGATGTGCATGGGCACTTCATCCTCGATGCCTGCCTCGATGAGCTTGCCGCGCACCATGGCCGCCGTGAAGGGCGTCGCGTAGACCGGGCAGCGCAGCCGCGGCCAGATGTGCGCGACGGCGCCGATGTGATCCTCATGCGCGTGGGTGAGCACGATGGCGAGAAGCTCGTCGCGGCGCTCTTCAATGAAGGCGGGGTCCGGCATGATGAGATCGACGCCGGGCGTGCGCTCGTCGCCGAAGGTGACGCCGAGGTCGACGATGATCCAGCGGCGGTCATCCTCGGGGCCGTAACCGTAGAGGTTCAAATTCATGCCGATCTCGCCGGACCCGCCGAGCGGCAGGAAGACGAGTTCGTCGCCTGGTGCGGCGGCGCGGGGAGAAGCTGGAATACTCATATTTTGCAATTATTGCACATCTGCAATCGTCGCGCATTTTTCCGTCATTGCGGAGGACCGCCGAAAAACACATCCCCGGCGGAGACGAGGTTCAGGGACCCGTCGTCCAGGCGAAGCTGGAGCGCGCCGTCCGGCGCGAGCCCCTCGAAGGTGCCCTCCACGGTGCCGGAGGCAAGGCGCACCGCAATGCGCCCGCCAATGCCTTCCGCGCGCTTCAGCCATGCCTCGCGAATGGCGGCGAAACCCTGCACCTCCCGCCAGACGGCGAGCCAGCGCGTGAAGGCGGCATCGAGGGCGGCGAGCGCGTCGTCCGGTGTAACGCCACTCACACCCATGGCGGCGAGCGAGGTGGCCGGATATTCGAGGCCTTCCGGATGCACGGCGAGATTGACGCCCATGCCGATAGCGACCCATGCGACTTCCGCGCCGGCGACACCCGACGACTCCAGCAGGATGCCGGCGAGCTTGGCACGCTCGTGCAGAAGGTCGTTCGGCCATTTGAGGCGGAGCGCGGGGCGCAGCGGCGGCGGGAGCAACGAGGAGACCGCGTCATGCACCGCCACGGCGGCGACGAAGGAAAGCTCGCCCGCCTCGCGGGGACCGCACCGGGGCGTGAGATAGAGCGTGCCCATGAAATTGCCCGAGGGGCTTTCCCATGCCCTGCCCCTGCGGCCACGGCCCGCCGTCTGCCGCGCTGCCACGATCCAGACCGGACCTTCATCGCCCCGGTCGCCGAGACGGCGCGCCTCTTCGTTGGTGCTGTCGATCTCGTCGAAGCGGCGGATGTCCGTCATGCGTTACGGCAGGAGCGCGCCGACGGCGGCTTGCGCGCCGACGATCAGGGGCGCGGGATAGACGAAGAAGAGCATGGTGAAGACGCCGGTGATGCCGAGCACGGTAGCGAGTTCACCCGGCATGGGCTGCATGAAGGGCTCGGCGGGCTCGTCGAAATACATGATCTTGACGATGCGCAGATAGTAGAAGGCGCCGACGACGCTCGACAGCACGCCGATGACGGCAAGCGGATAGAGCCCGGCTTCGATGGCGGCCATGAACACGTAGAACTTGCCGAAGAAGCCCGCGAGCGGCGGCACGCCCGCCAGAGAGAACATGAGCATGGCGAGCAGGAAGGCCATCATCGGCTGGTTGCGCGAGAGGCCCGCGAGGTTCGAAATGCTCTCGACATAGCCTTCCTTGCGCTGCATGGCGAGGATGCAGCAGAAGACGCCGACATTCATCACCACATAGATGACGAGATAGATCAGCACGCCGCGCACGCCTTCCGGCGTTCCGGCGGCGAGGCCGACAAGCGCGAAGCCCATGTGCGAGATCGAGCTGTAGGCCATGAGGCGTTTGATGTTCGACTGGCCGATGGCTGCGAAGGCGCCGAGCACCATCGAAGCGATGGAGATGAAGACGACGATCTGCTGCCATTCGGCTTCCATGGAGGGGAAAGCGCCGAACAGGACGCGCAGGATGAGCGCCATGGCCGCGACCTTCGGCGCACCGCCGAAGAAGGCGGTGACCGGCGTGGGCGCGCCTTCATAGACGTCCGGCGTCCACATGTGGAAGGGCACGGCCGATATCTTGAAGGCAAGGCCCGCCAGCACGAAGACAATGCCGAAGATGACGCCGATATTCGTGCCTTCCGTAGCGAGGACGCCCGCGATCCCCGAGAACTCGACGCTGCCGGTGAAGCCGTAAACGAGCGATGCGCCATAGAGCAGCATGCCGGAGGCGAGAGCGCCGAGGACGAAATATTTGAGGCCGGCTTCCGTTGCGCGCGCATTGTCGCGATGGATGGCGGCGATGACATAGAGCGAGAGGCTCTGCAGCTCGAGGCCCATGTAGAGCGACATGAGGCCGTTCGCCGAGACCATCATGAACATGCCGAGCGTCGCCAGCACGATGAGCACCGGGAACTCGAAACGGTCCATCTTTTCGCGGCGGATGAAACCGAAGGACATGACGATGGCGGCGACAGCGGCAAGCAGGATCAGGAGCTTCATGAACTTGGTGAAGACGTCCACCACGAACATGCCGCCGAAGGCCTGGACCGCGGTGTCGGGCTCGATGACGAGCAGCGCCGCGACGAGCACGAAGAGGCCGATGGCGCCGATGCCCGTTTCGCGCGCGTCGCACTTGCGGAAGACACCCCACATGAGAAGCGCCATGGCTCCAAGCGCCATGACGATTTCGGGCAAGGCGGGCAGGAAGTCCGGGACGTTGGTCACTGCTTGTTCCATGTTCATTCGTTCCCGAGACCTAGTTTCCGGCGAAGAGGCTTGCGACCTGGCCAAGGATGCCAGTGTCGCCCGCCAGCCGGTGCGCCTCCAGGGCGGCGTTGTAGTTCGCGACGAGGTTTTCAACCGACACGGCGGTGACCTCCATGATCGGCGAGGGATAGACGCCGAAGAAGATGGTCGTGGCCAGCAGCGGCGCGAGGATGAGCACCTCGCGGCGGTTGAGGTCCATGATCGATTTCAGCGTGTCCTTCTCGATCTCGCCGAAGACGACGCGGCGATAGAGAAAGAGCGCGTAGGCGGCGGCGAGGATGACGCCGGTGGCGGCGATGGCGGCAACCCAGGTGTTGACCTTGAAGGTGCCGACGATGGTCAGGAACTCGCCGATGAAGCCGCTGGTGCCGGGCAGACCGACATTCGCCATGGTGAAGACCATGAAGACGACGGCGTAGAGCGGCATGCGATTGACCAGACCGCCATAGGCCGCGATCTCGCGTGTGTGCATGCGGTCGTAGATGACGCCGACGCAGAGGAAGAGCGCGCCGGAGACCCAGCCGTGCGAGAGCATCTGGAAGATGCCGCCCTGCACGCCCTGATGCGTGGCCGCGAAAATGCCCATTGTCACGAAGCCCATATGGGCGACGGAGGAATAGGCGATCAGCTTCTTCATGTCTTCCTGCACCAGCGCGACGAGCGAGGTGTAGACGATGGCGATGATGCTGAGGCCGAAGACGAGCCAGGCGAGATCGGCGGAAGCGACCGGGAACATGGGCAGCGAGAAGCGGAGGAAGCCGTAGCCGCCCATCTTCAGCATGATACCCGCCAGGATGACGGAGCCGGCAGTGGGCGCTTCCACATGCGCATCCGGCAGCCAGGTATGGACCGGCCACATCGGCATCTTCACCGCGAAGGACGCGAAGAAGGCAAGCCAGAGCCAGACCTGCATATCCGCCGGAAAATCATGCGCGAGAAGCACGGGGATGCTGGTGGTGCCTGCTTCCCAGTACATCGCCATGATGGCGAGGAGCATGAGCACCGAGCCTGCGAAGGTGTAGAGGAAGAACTTGAAGCTCGCATAGATGCGCCGCGCGCCGCCCCAGATGCCGATGATGAGGAACATCGGAATGAGGCCGCCCTCGAAGAAGAGGTAGAAGAGCACGAGGTCCAGCGCGCAGAAGACGCCGATCATCAGCGTTTCGAGCACGAGGAAGGCAATCATGTATTCCTTCACCCGCTTCTCGATGGAGGTCCAGCTCGCAAGGATGCAGGCCGGCATGAGGAAGGTGGTGAGGATGACGAAGAGCATCGAAATGCCGTCGACGCCCATGTGGTAGTTGATCGCGCCGCCGAGCCACTCCGTTTCCTGAACGAACTGGAAGTCCGCCGTGGTGGGATCGAACTTCCACCAGATATAGAGCGAGACGAGGAAGGTGATGGAGGTCGTCCACAGCGCCACGTAGCGCGCATTGCGCGCGACCGAGGCCTCGTCGCCGCGCGTCACCAGAATGATGAGCGCGCCGACGATCGGCAGGAAGGTGATGAGCGAGAGAATATTGCCGTCGGTCATCAGTGCGTTCCCCCGACCATGAACCAGGTCACCAGACC
>JAGUWA010000414.1 GCA_020062605.1 Parvibaculum sp.
CTCTTCCGATCTGGAAGGCGACGCCACGGCAGGAGCCGCCCGCATCGAGCCCGAAAACGAGGCCCGGCTTTTCCGGCGTGCCGCGATGGACATGGCTGTAGACGCAGAAGGCGCGGTGATAGCCGCGCAAACGCGCCGGACGCCGCTCCTCATACTCGAAGCCCGGCCGCCACATGAGCGACCCATATCCAAAAACCCACAAATCCTGCATGCTGACAACTCCGCTCGCGCGGGCAACTATAGGCATGCGTCACGCGGACGCAAAAGCGGCAGCAGGGCGGTACGGAAATCGAGGCGATGAACGAAGCGGCGACAACAGGGAGAACGGGCATACGCTGGGGTATCGTGGGCCCCTCGCTCGCCCTCGCGGCGCTCGTCGTGCTCTACACGGTGTACTGGGTCGGCGTGTCCGGCGAAGTGAGGAAGGCCGTCGAGAATTTTGCCGCACGCGGCGAGAAGGGCGTCGTGACTTCGTGGAACGACTTCTCCGTCGGCGGCTATCCCTTCCGCGTCGAGGCGGACTTCGCCTCCCCTGCCGCCAATGCGCCCGACACGCCGGAGGAATGGCAATGGCAGGGTGAACGCGCCTCGCTGGCGCTGCTCCCCTACAATCTCCGCCATGCGATCCTGACGCTGGAGGGCGAGCAGCGTCTCAGCTACCGCGACCTTCGGACGGGTGAGCGGGCACGAAACGAAGCACGCTTCACGGCCGGTTCGGCAAGGGCGAGCTATGTCGCGCTCGCGGACCGTCCCTTCGGCCGCCTCGCCATCGACATCGAGGCACTTGAGGGCGAACACCTGCAGGGTGCAAGCGGCGAGACGCAAAACATGACCGCGACGCGCCTGCAGCTTCATGCACGTCCGGCGGAAACGCCGGAAGGCAGCGAAGTGCCGGACAGCTACGACCTCGCGCTGCAGGCCGAAGATATCGATGTCGGCGGCACGGAGACGATCCCCGCGCTCGGACAGAACATGACGCTCTTCCTTGCACAGACACGCCTGCGCGGCGTCCCGCCGGCAAGCCATGCGAGCCTTGTCGAACTGATGCGGGAGTGGAAGGCGGCGGGTGGCACGCTCGCCATTTCCGATCTCGTCGTGAAATGGGGACCGCTCGATCTCTATGCAAGCGGCGAACTCGGCCTCGACGCGGCGCACCGTCCGGAGGGGCAACTCGACGCGCGCATCACCGACTTCGAAGGCCTGCTCGATGCGATGGTGGAGGACGGGATCGTGGAGGAACGCGAGGCGCGCGTGGCGCTTGCCGGCCTCGTCCTCGTCTCGCAGTTCCAGGGCCAGAAATCGAACGAGGTGCGGGTGCCGGTCATCATGCGCGAAGGACGGCTTTATCTCGGCCCCCTCGCCGTCGCAAAGCTCGAACCGCTTTACTGACCACCCTCGCCGCCGGGCTTCGGGTGCGTCGGATTGCGCCCGAAATTCGGGGCCGCGATATCCTGTCCCGCATCGACGATGGAGCGGCGGATCGCGCGGGTGCGCGTGAAGAGATCGAAAAGCTTGTCGCCATCGCCCCAGCGGATCGCACGCTGGAGCGCCGTCAGATCTTCGGAGAAGCGCGCCAGCATTTCGAGGATCGGCTCCTTGTTGTTGAGGCAGACGTCGCGCCACATTGTCGGATCGGACGCGGCAAGGCGCGTGAAGTCGCGAAAGCCCGAGGCGGAATATTTGATGACTTCGGACTGCGTCACCGTTTCGAGATCGCTCGCCGTGCCGACGATATTGTAGGCGATGATATGCGGCAGATGGCTCACGATCGCGAGAACGAGATCGTGATGCTTCGGCTCCATCACATCGACCTTCGACCCGCAGGCGGTCCAGAAGGCACTGAGCTTCTCGACCGCTTCATGGTCGGTGCCGGGCACCGGCGTGAGGATGCACCAGCGATTGTCGAAGAGCTCGGGAAAACCTGAATCCGGGCCGGACTCTTCGGTACCGGCGATCGGATGGCCGGGGATGAAGTGAACGCCCTCGGGCACATGGGGCCCCACGTCGCGGATGACGGCGAGCTTCACCGATCCGACATCCGTGAGGATCGCGCCCTTCTTGAGATGCGGCTCGATCTCTGCGGCAATGGTGCCGAGCGCACCGACCGGCGTGCAGAGGATGACGAGATCGGCGTCCCTGACGGCTTCCGCCGCCGTCGCATGAACGCTGTCGATAAAGCCGATTTCGAGCGCGCGCTTTCGCGTCGCCTCGGAGCGCGCGTGCCCCGCTATATGCTTCGCAAGTCCGGCGCGCTTCATCGCATGGCCGAGCGAGGAGCCGATGAGGCCGAGGCCGATCAGCGCGACCTTGTCGAAAAGCGGGGCGCTCACGACGCACCCGCCTTCCGGCCCATGAAGTCGGCAAGCGCTTTCACGACAAGCCTGTTCGCCTCTTCCGAACCCACGGTGAGCCGCAGGCAATCCGGCAGTCCGTAGCTCGCGACCGCGCGCAGGATGAGCCCGCGCTTCATCAGGAAGGCATCCGCATCCTTCGCCGTCCGGCCCGGCTCATGCGGAAAACGGATCAGCAGGAAATTCGCAACGCTCGGTTCGACGGTGAGGCCAAGACCGGCGATTTCTTCCGCGAGCCATTTGAGCCATTGCTCGTTATGGCGGCGGGCGGCATCGACGTGGTCCGCATCGCGGATCGCGGCGACGCCCGCCTTCATCGCCGGCACCGACACGTTGAAGGGACCGCGAATGCGGTTCACCACGTCGCAGACATGCGCGGGCGCATACATCCAGCCGAGACGGAGCGCGGCGAGCCCGTAAATCTTCGAGAAGGTGCGCGTCATCACGACATTTTCCGATGTCGCGACGAGTTCGATCCCCGCCTCGTAATCGTTGCGGTTCACATATTCGCTATAGGCGGCGTCCAGCACGACGAGAATATCGGAGCGAAGTCCTGCGTGAAGGCGGCGCACTTCGTCCGCCGGAATATAGCTCCCGGTCGGATTGTTCGGATTGGCGATGAAGATCATCTTCGTCTTCGGCGTGACGGCGGCGAGGATCGCATCGACATCGGTGCGAAGCTCCTTCTCCTTCACGACGATGGACGTCGCGCCCGCCGCCTTCGTGACGATGGGATAGACGAGAAACCCGTGCTCGGTCGAAATCGCCTCATCGCCCTCGCCGAGATAGGCCTGGGCAAGAAGGTGCAGCAACTCGTCCGAGCCCGCGCCGCAAACGATCCGGTCCTGCGCGAGCCCATAGCGCGCGGCAATCGCCTCGCGCAGTTCGCCCGCGCCGCCATCGGGA
>JAGUWA010000341.1 GCA_020062605.1 Parvibaculum sp.
CGGTGGTGGGCGACAACATGCACGACCTCGAAATGGGGCGCGGCGCGGGGGCGGGACTTCTTGTCGGCGTGCTGACGGGAACGAGCGGGGAGGCGGACCTCGCGCCGCTCGCCGACCATGTCATTGCGGACATCACGCTGCTGTCGGCGCTTCTGGACTAGAGCAGATCACGATGAGATGGAATCGCCTTGCGATCCCGTCTCATCGTGAAAATCTTCTCGTCGCTTATAGTCTGGACCGTTTTCCGAACCGGCAGGTGTTTTCACCTGCCTGGAAAACGGTCTAGGCCAGATTCCAGATCGACTTGAAGTCGCGTTCCTCGCCGAGCAGGCGCTGGGCGGGCGTTTTCTTCGGGTGTCATTGTCTCCTCCCAGAGACAGCCATGATAAGCGAAGCGCCAGCGTCAGCGCCAGCTTGTCGGCTTCACGTCGAAAGCGAGGCTGATGCGCCGCTCATTGCCCGAGAAAGGCAGCGTCCGGTGGAAGAGATAGGAGGGGAAGAAGAAGGCATCGCCCTCGCGCGGCTCGTAGGTAATCGTCATCGGTTCGAAGAGTGCGTCGAACTCCGGCGGCGGGTTGCCGAACTCGATCCAGCCGTCCTTGCTCCCGTCGCCCTTGCCGAGTGAGGAGGGCAGAGAGACGTAATAGACGCCGCTCATCCAGCCGCCGACATGGATATGCGAATGCTGGTGTCCGCCTTCCGAAAGGAGCGTGCCCCAGAGATCGAGGTGGTAGGTCTTCGGTACCTGACAGCGGTAGGGGTGGCCGGGCTGCAGACGGATCGTGTCGAAATGTGCGTCGATCGCCTTGCGGAGCATTTTTTCGAAGGCAATGAATGGTTCGCGCGGCGCGTCGAGGAGGAGGCCGGTCTGACCGCCCTTGCGCGTTGCCTTGCCTGTGGGCTCCCAGACGAGCGTCGGGTCCGCATCGAGGGCAGCGGCGAGCGCGGCGTTGAGTTCCGCCACGGAAGCATAGGTTTCGGGCGGGGTGAGCTTGTGGCGGGAAACAAGCTCGCCCAGTTCAGCGCGGTAGCCGGCGGGCATTTCGCCGAATTCCTGCGCGCGGGCATAAGGCAGCCATGCGGCGGCGCGGCGCTCGGGACCATGAACCGCGAGAGCGCGTTCGAAGATTTCTGCCGCTTCGCGCGCCTGCCCGAGCTTCAACTGCGCCATGCCGAGGCTGACATAGGAAACCGTGTCTTTCGGATTGAGCGCCACGGCCTTTTCGTAAGCCGCGGCGGCGGCTTTCATGTCGCCCTTTTTCTGGAGCGCATTGCCGAGATTGCCGTAGGCGGCGGCGAGGTTCGGGTTATGAGCGATGGCCGTCTCGAAGGCGCCGATCGCCTCGTCCGTGCGTTCCTGCCGGAGCAGCACCATGCCGAGCTGGACATTGAGCGCCGGGACGCCGCCATTCGCGATGGCATTGCGGTATTGCACTTCGGCATCGGCGAACCGGTTCGCGCGCTGATAGAGCTGGCCAAGCGTGGCGGCGAGCATGGGATGTGTGGGGAAAAGACCGGTCGCGTGCTCATAGACCTGAACGGCCTCGGCCCATTGTCCTGTCTGCTGCAGAAGGCGGCCGAGATTGATCCAGGGCGTCGGCTCGGTTGGCGCTAGCTTGAGGGAATGCCGCAGGAGGGTTTCGGCTTCGTCGAATGCGCCGCGTTCCACGATGATCGAAGCGAGCAGCGCCATCAGATCCGCGTCCGTGGGGGTCTTGGCGAGCAGGGCGCGGCAGCGCTCCTCCGCCACCTTGCGGCGGCCTTCCTTCATCAGCGTCAGGATTTCGCGATAGTGCTCGGGAAGCGCGGGCGCTTCCGGGGATTGCCTCGTCAAGCCGATACCCTTTCAGGCAGATACGCTTTCAGAATGGGGGCTCAAACTGCACAGCGCCGGGCGGCGCGTCAATGCTCCAGCGAGCCGTGAAGGCGAACAAGCGGCTGCAGGTGTCGCAATAGGGTGTCATATTGCCGGGCCGAGCTCATGAATCGCCCCCGGGAGAGGCCATTAACGATATGACCGTCACCAGTTCCGTTCCTTTCCGCGAGGCTTTCCGCGTCTGGGTGAAGATCGGCCTCTTGAGCTTTGGCGGTCCGGCGGGGCAGATCGCCCTCATGCATCGCATTCTCGTGGAAGAGAAGAAGTGGCTTTCCGAGCCGCAATTCCTGCACGCGCTGAATTTCTGCATGTTGCTGCCGGGACCCGAGGCGCAGCAGCTTGCGACCTATTCGGGCTGGCTGCTGCATGGCGTGAGAGGCGGACTGGCGGCGGGACTCCTGTTCATCCTGCCGGGCGTCGCGGTGATGCTCGCCTTGAGCGTGCTTTACGCCGCCTATGCGGAGCTCGCCTTCGTGGAAGCGCTCTTCTTCGGCATCAAGGCGGCGGTCTTTGCCATTGTGATCGAGGCGCTGATCCGCATATCGAGGCGCGTGATGAAGACCGGCGCTCTTTACGCCGTGGCGGCGGCGGCCTTTGCCGCAATCTTCTTTCTCGACATTCCTTTCCCGGTGGTGGTGCTGGGGGCCGCCTTGTTCGGCTTCGCGGCTGTGCGCGTTTCACCTTCGATCTTCGGTGAGGCGTTGCCGGCAGAGGAGGAAGGGCCGGCGAATGGAAACGGCGCCAGCGCCGGGCGGTCCTTTCTCCGCACGATTGTCACGCTTTTCGTCGGACTGACGGTGTGGCTCGGGCCGGTTGCCGCGCTTCTGCTCGCGTTCGGCACGAGCCATGTCTTCACGCAGGAAGCGGTCTTCTTTTCGAAGATGGCAGTGGTGACCTTCGGCGGTGCCTATGCGGTGCTTGCCTATGTGGCGCAGGAGGCGGTGCAGAATTTCGGCTGGCTTAATGCGGGCGAAATGCTGGACGGGCTCGGGCTTGCGGAGACGACGCCGGGGCCGCTGATCATGGTGCTTCAGTTCGTAGGTTTCCTGGGCGCCTATCGCGGGGAGACCGGGCTCGACCCTATGGCGGCGGGAATCGCGGGCGCGGCGATCACGACCTGGGTGACGTTCGCGCCATGCTTCCTGTGGATTTTTCTCGGCGCGCCCTATGTCGAGCGGCTCCGGAACGTGAAGAGCCTCAACGCCGCCTTCACCGCGATCACGGTGGCGGTTGTCGGTGTGATCTTGAATCTCGCGGTCTGGTTCGGGTTGCACGTGCTGTTCGGAGAGGTGGCCGAAATGCGCTTTACGGGGCTCAGGCTCTTTGTGCCTGATGTCTCAACGCTCGATCCATGGGCGCTGGGCCTCAGTGTGGCGGCAGTCATTGCCGTGCTGAGGTTCAAGGCCGGGATGCTGCCCGTGCTCGGCATTGCCGCCGTGCTGGGGCTCGCGATCCGTTTACTGTAAGCGCCTTATGCCACCGTCACTGGATAGGGCACCGGCTTTCCTGAGAAGAAGGCGTCGAGATTGGCGATGACGGCGTCGCCCATTGCGACGATGGCTTCCGATGTGCCGCCGCCGAGATGAGGCGTCACGACGATGTTGGGCAGGCTCAGGAGATCGGCGCGGGGGTTCGGTTCGTCCTCGAAGACGTCGAGAGCGGCGCCGGCGATCGTTCCGTTCTTCAGCGCGGCGATGAGCGCGTCCTCGTCGATGGCGGAACCGCGCGAGATGTTGACGACATGGCCTTCGGGGCCAAGCGCACTCAACACCGCTGCGTTCACGAGATGACGGTTCGTTTCATCGGCACGGTGAGCGAGGATCAGCGTGTCTGCCCATGTGGCGAGGTCGAGCACGGAGCGGAAGTAGCGGTAGGGAATTCCCTGCTTCTCATTGCGTCCGAAATAACCGATCTCGGTCTCGAAGCCTTCGAGACGTTTGGCGATCTTGAGGCCGATGGCGCCGAGGCCGACAATGCCGATCTTGCGGCCCGTCAGCCCACGCAGGAAGAGGAGCGGCGCCGGGCTGTCGCCGCGCCATTTCCCGGCACGGGTAATCCGGTCCGCCGCCACAACCTTGCGGATCGACGCGAGAAGCAGCGCGACGGCGAGATCGGCGACGGTCGCGGCGTTGGCGCCAACCGTGTTTGTAACCATGATGCCTCGCCGCTCCGCTTCCGCGACATCGACGCCTTCATGGCCCGAACCGAAACAGCAGATGAGTTTCAGCTTCGGCATCGCATCCATCAGCGCCGCATCCGTGACATTCGCGCCGATGGTGACGAGAGCTTCCGCTTCGCCGCGCTTCTCCGGATCGGTGATGACCGTATAGCGTTCGGCAAGTTTTCGCTCGAAAGGCTTGCCGAGCGGAAGGGCGAGGAAGACGGCAGGTTTCATCGGCACTGTTTCTAATGTCCGGCGCGGGCGAGAAGGGCGCGCGCCTGTTTCAGATGCGGGATGTCGAGCATGACGCCGTCAAGTGCGACAACGCCGACATCGCCGGCCTGTTCGAAGGCGGCGAGAACCGCGCGCGCATGGGCGAGATCGGCTTCGCTTGGTGTGAAGACCTCGTTGATGATTGCCACCTGGGCGGGATGGATTGCCATCTTGCCGGTAAACCCGTCGCGGGCGGCGGCCCGGGCTTCCGCTTCGAGGCCCCTCTCGTCGCGAAAATCCTTCCAGACGCCATCGACGGGCTGCACGCCCGCGGCGACGGCGCCGAGCAGCGTCAGCGTGCGGGCGAGTTGGTAGGGGCCGGTGTAGAGACCGCTTTCGTCCTTGTTGTCGCGCGCGCCGAGCGCGGCGGCGAGGTCTTCCGCCCCCCATGTGAGGAAGGCGAGACGCGGATGCGACCCTCCATAGGTGCCGAGCGTGAAAAGCGAAGCGGCTGTTTCGGTTGCGACGCAGCCGATGCCGATTTCACTTGCGGCGCCGAGACGGTCCATCGCCTCGCCGACCTTCCTCACGCAGCCGCCCGAAAGCGTCTTCGGTACGACGATCATGTCGGGCTTCGCCGGAATGACGGCTTCGAGATCCCTTTCCCAGAAGGGCGTGTCGAGCGCGTTGATGCGCAGCACGAGTTTGGGGCCAGAGCGGTCTGCCGTCTTGAGATAGGCGACGGCCGCGCTTCGCGCCGCGTCCTTGGCGGAGAGGGCGACGGAATCCTCTAGGTCGAGGATGAGCGCGTCTGCGCCGCAACTGGCCGCTTTCGACAGTTTCTTTTCGCTGTCGGCGGGAACGAAGAGGAAGGAGCGCATCTCTCAGTGTTCCCCCGGACCCTTGGCGTGCATGAAGGCCTGGCGGATGCAGGTGGCGACTTCAACTCCGTGCTGGTTGTAGGCCTTGTGCTCGAAGGTGACGATGCCCGCGAGCGGCCGCGATTTCGAGCGGCGCTTCGAGACGACGCGGGTTTCGACGCGCAATGTGTCGCCCTGGAAGACGGGCTTCGGGAAGGAAATATCCGTCATGCCGAGATTGGCGATCGTGGTGCCGTGCGTCGTGTCGTTCACCGAGATGCCGATCATGAGGCCGAGCGTGAAGAGGCTGTTCACCAGCGGCTTGCCGAATTCCGTTTCCGTCTCGGCATAGTGGTGGTCGAGATGGAGGGCGGCCGGGTTCATGGTCATGGTGGAAAAGAGGACATTGTCCGTCTCCGTCACCGTGCGCCTGATCGGGTGCTTGAAGACGTGCCCCTCCTCGAATTCCTCGAAATAAAGTCCCGGCATTCTGGTCCTCGTCCTTCATTACTGGAGGCTGTATCGCCATCCCGCTCTCGGCTAGGTTATAGCCTCGCGCGAGAGAACACGAAACGGCGCGGAGGAGGATAAATGGATTTCCGGCTCAACGAGGAACAGCAGGCGATCGGCGATGCGGTGAAGCGCATATGCGCCAAATATGACGACGCCTATTGGCTGGCTCACGACCGCGACGGCGGCTTCCCCGAAGATTTCGTGCGAGATATCGCGGCGGGCGGGTGGCTCGGCATTGCGATGCCGGAAGCCTTCGGCGGTTCGGGGCTCGGCGTGACGGAGGCGGCGATCGTCGCGCAGACCATCGCGGAATCGGGGGCCTGTCTCTCGGGGGCGTCCGCCATCCATATCAACCTCTTCGGGCCGATGCCGGTCGTCGTTTTCGGGACGGACGAGCAGAAGGAGCGGAACCTGCCACCGCTCATCAGGGGCGAGGACCGCTGCTGCTTCGGCGTGACCGAGCCCGATGCGGGGCTCAACACGACGGCGATTTCGACGCGGGCCGAGCGGGACGGCGATTTCTACGTCGTCCACGGGCGGAAGATGTGGACCTCGACGGCGCAGACCGCAAACAAGCTTCTTCTCCTCGCGCGGACGACGCCGAAGGAAAAATGCGCGAAGCCGACCGAAGGATTGTCGCTTTTCTATACCGATCTCGATCGCGGCGGCGCGACGGAAGTGCGCGAGATCGAGAAGATGGGGCGGAAGGCGGTGGATTCGAATGCCGTGTTCTTCGACGGGCTGCGAGTGCCGAAGGACGACCTGATCGGCGAGGAGGGGAAGGGGTTCCACTATCTCCTGCACGGACTCAACCCCGAACGCGTGCTGATCGGCGCGGAAGCGGTGGGCGTCGGACGCGTCGCGCTCAAGAAGGCGACCGACTACGCGCGGGACCGTGAGGTATTTGGCCGGCCCATCGGCAAGAATCAGTCGATCCAGCATCCGCTGGCGCGGTCATGGGCGGAGCTCGAGGCGGCGAACCTGATGGTGTTCAAGGCCGCCTCGCTCTACGACGCGGGCGAAAATTGCGGCGCGGAGGCGAATGCCGGGAAGTATCTTGCCGCTGAGGCGGGCTTCCGGGCCTGCGAAACCGCCATCATGACCCATGGGGGCATGGGCTATGCCAAGGAGTTTCACGTGGAGCGTTATATGCGGGAGATCATGATCGCGCGCATCGCGCCGGTCAGCCGGGAGCTGATCCTGAGCTTCATCGCCGAGCGGGTGCTCGACCTGCCGAAGTCGTATTGAGGCTGTCTTGAAATATGTACCGTTGAGTGGTACATAGGGATTATCGGAGGGGCGGCAGGTGATAGGCGGGTTCCGGGATAGCTGGCTCGGCGACTTTTTCGAGAAGGACAAGCGGTCGAAGAAGATACCGGCGGATATAGCCGACAGGCTGTTTCGGAAGCTGCAGATGATTGACGACGCCGTTTGCGACCAGGATTTAAGGGTGCCTCCGAGCAATCATTTCGAGAAACTGAGCGGTCGCCTCAAGGGGTGGCACTCCATCCGGGTTAATGGACAGTGGCACCTGATTTTCGAATGGGACGGCGATCGGGGAGAGGCAATGAATGTGTACCTCGACAGCCATGAATACCGTTAGGAAACGAATATGCGCGTGACAAAAAGGAAGCCTGCAAGCGTGGGGGAAGTTCTGACGGAGGAGTTCATGGTTCCTCTCGGGCTTACCCAGAGCGACCTGGCGGAGAAAATGGGCGTGCCCCGCAAGCACGTGAACGAGTTGTGCAACAACAGACGGGCAGTCACCGCAGACACGGCGCTGATCCTGGCGCGAGTATTCGACATGAGCCCGGATTTCTGGCTCAACACGCAGCAGCGCAACGATATCTGGGAAGCGCTCAATACACCGAAGCGGCGCGAACGCATTGAGCGCGCGCGTCCAGTGGCTGCCTGACTCATGGCATTCGAACTTCATGAGAGGCTGGCGGCGGACACGCTGCTCATTGCCGATCTGCCGCTCTGCCGGGCGCTGTTGATGAATGACCGACGGTTTCCCTGGGTTATCCTGGTGCCGCGACGGGAGGGGTTGCGGGATTTCGACGATGTTGCGGCGGGCGAGAAGCCCGATTTTCATGCCGAGATCGATCTGGCCTCGGCGGTCCTGCGCGAGGCGACGGCGGCGGAGAAGATGAACGTGGCGGCGCTGGGGAACATGGTGCCGCAGCTTCATGTCCATGTAATCGCCCGATTTTCCGGCGATGCGGCCTGGCCGGGGCCGGTGTGGGGCGTCGGGATCGCAGAGCCCTATGGGCAAGACGAGGCAAGGGCGCTGGTCGAAAAGCTGCGCCTCGGATTTCATGGCTAAGCCGTCTCACGGTTAACGATTGGTTTAAGACTCAGCGCCTAGTGTCCCAACTGAAGACGGGTTCGCCCGCACCTCAGGAGACGGACGCTTGGTCAACGCCCTTATTGCCGATCCTTCAGCCGAAGCACGCCGCGCCGCGAGCCACATGCTCGAGCGGCTGGGCTTTCGCGTGGCGGGGGCGGCCTCGGCGGAAGAGGCGCTGGCGCTCATC
>JAGUWA010000071.1 GCA_020062605.1 Parvibaculum sp.
GACCCTTTGCGAGGATGTCACGCTTCGCCTCCAGCGAGGAAGCGAGGCTCGCGAAATAATCGTCATCCTTGGCCAATCCATAGGCGACGGCGGATTGCAATCCGGGCGCGGTGGTGAAGGTGACGAACTGGTGCGTCTTCGCGACCGTTTCCATCAGATGAGCCGAGCCGGTGACATAGCCGATCTTCCAGCCCGTGAGAGAGAAGGTCTTGCCGGCCGAGCCGATGCGCAGGCAGCGTTCGCGCATGCCGGGCAGCGTCATCAGCGGGATGTGTGTGTGGCCCGAGAAGACCAGATGCTCATAGACCTCGTCGCAGACGGCATAGGCGTCGTGGCGCTCCATGAGCGCGGCGATGGCGGCAAGCTCGTCGCGAGTGAAGACCTTGCCGATGGGGTTCATCGGCGTGTTGACGAGGACGAGCTTGGTGCGATCGGAGAAGGCGGCTTCGAGCCGGTCCAGCGGCAGCGACCAGTGCGGCGGCTCGAGGGGGATGGCAACGACTTTCGCGCCCGCCGCCTCGATCACGGGCCTGTAGCTGTCATAGGCGGGCTCGAAGATGATCGCCTCGTCACCCGGATTGAGAAGCGCGGTCAAGCAGTCGTGCAGGGCTTCGGTGGCGCCCGAGGTCACCATGACCTCCTTTTGCCAATCGACGTCGAGACCATAGAAACGTCGGTTGGCGGCGGCGACGGCCTGACGGAGCGCGGGGAGCCCCATCATGGGCGGATACTGGTTCGGCCCTTCGAGAAGCGCCTTCGCGGCGGCGGCGCGGACATCGTCCGGCCCTTCGTCGTCCGGGAAGCCCTGGCCGAGATTGATCGCACCGTGCTCCGTGGCGAGCGCGGACATGACCGTGAAGATCGTCGTGCCGAGCCCGGAAAAAACGCTGTTCAACGGCCGCATTCCTGGCGCCCCTGCCTTATCCACAGAAATCCCTGGCGGCGGTTGTCGCGGGCATGGCACAAGCTGTCAATCTCCGCTCAAATGGCGGCGACGGATGCAAGAGGAGGCCAGCGGACGGGCCGCATCATACCGATGCCTTCTTTTTGTACAATCTGCCTATACTATAGGCATTCATGCTGCTCAAAATGACAGCATGTTGCCAAGCGAAAAGATGCAAGCCATTGAACTTCAACGGTTTTTCGTCCCGCGCAAGGTTGGCACGGGCCGTGCTATTCCGTTAACACGTGGATGCGGGCGGCGAGCCCCGTGATTAAGGAAGTCAGGAATGAAAAAGATCGAGGCGATCATCAAGCCGTTCAAGCTCGACGAAGTGAAAGAGGCGCTGCAGGAGGTGGGGCTTCAGGGCATCACCGTGACGGAGGCGAAGGGTTTTGGCCGCCAGAAGGGCCATACGGAACTCTATCGCGGCGCCGAATACGTCGTCGATTTCCTGCCGAAGGTGAAGATCGAGGTCGTGCTGAACGACGACATGGTCGCCAAGGCCGTGGAAGCGATCCAGCAAGCCGCGCGCACGGGACGCATCGGCGACGGCAAGATTTTCATCTCCAATATCGAGGACTCGATCCGTATCCGCACGGGCGAAACCGGCGCCGAGGCAATCTAGGGGGCTGACTTGACGACCACCAAGTAAGACGACCTTCCGGGTCCGGCGTGCGGCCACTCAACCCCCGCCCGCGCGGCGCCTGACGGCGCAGACCCACAAACCGAACCATCAATGCGAGGCGAAAGCCCGTCCGAACGAACCCCTAAAGGACAACAGGGAAAAGAGGATCAAATGGCTGGCAAATCTATTCAGGACGTCATCAAGGAGAAGGACGTCAAGTACATCGACCTGCGCTTCACCGACCCGCGCGGCAAGATGCAGCACGTCACCTTCGACATCGGCTTCTGCGATGACGACTTCTGGGCCGAAGGCACGATGTTCGACGGCTCGTCGATTGCCGGCTGGAAGGCGATCAACGAGTCCGACATGGTCCTGCTGCCCGACGCGGCGACCGCGACGATCGACCCGTTCTATGCGCAGACGACGCTCGCCGTCTTCTGCGACGTTCTCGAACCGTCCACGGGCGAGCCCTATGCCCGCGACCCGCGCGGCACGGCGAAGCTCGCCGAGGCTTATCTCAAGTCGACCGGCATCGGCGACACGATCGTGTTCGGCCCGGAAGCCGAATTCTTCATCTTCGACGATGTGAAGTTTTCCACGAGCCCTTACAAGACGGGCTTCGAGGTGGACTCGGTCGAACTGCCGACCAACTCCGACACGTCCTACGAGATGGGCAATCTCGGCCACCGTCCGCGCACGAAGGGCGGCTACTTCCCGGCCAACCCGATCGACTCCTGCCAGGATCTCCGCGGCGAAATGCTGACGGTCATGGAAGAAATGGGCGTGAAGATCGAGAAGCATCATCACGAAGTGGCTGCCGCGCAGCATGAGCTCGGAACGAAGTTCCAGACGCTGACGACGGCCGCCGACCACATGCAGATCTACAAGTATGTGATCCACAACGTCGCGCAGGCGTTCGGCAAGACGGCGACCTTCATGCCGAAGCCGGTCTTCGGCGACAACGGCTCGGGCATGCACTGCCACCAGTCGATCTGGAAGGACGGCAAGCCGCTCTTCGCCGGTAACAAGTATGCCGACCTCAGCCAGGAATGCCTCTGGTACATCGGCGGCATCCTGAAGCATGCCAAGGCGCTCAACGCCTTCACGAACCCCTCGACCAACAGCTACAAGCGCCTGGTGCCGGGCTATGAAGCGCCGGTGCTGCTCGCCTATTCGGCGCGCAACCGCTCCGCCTCGTGCCGCATTCCGCACGGCACGTCGCCTAAGTCGAAGCGCATCGAGATCCGTTTCCCGGATCCGACGGCGAACCCCTATCTCGCCTTTGCCGCGATGATGATGGCGGGTCTCGACGGTATCGAGAACAAGATCGATCCGGGCGGGCCGATGGACAAGAACCTCTATGACCTGCCGCCGGAAGAGCTGAAGGAAATCCCGACCGTTTCGGGCAGCCTTCGCGAAGCGCTCACGGCCGCCGATGCGGACCGCAAGTTCCTCACGAAGGGCGGCGTCTTCACCGACGAGCAGATCGACGCCTATCTTGAGCTCAAGTGGGAAGAGTGCATGCGTTACGAGATGACCCCGCACCCGGTCGAGTACGATATGTACTACTCGGTCTGAGCCTCACAGGCTTGAGAGACGGAAAGGCCGGAGCGAAAGCTCCGGCCTTTTCTTTTGAGGGCCGTCAGGCACCGTGGAGTGCGAAGCGCACGCCACAGATGTGGACCGCGTTGCCGCTGACGGGGAGGCCGAGCTTGCCCGCCTCCGAGAGCGCCGCTTCGGAATCGGTCATCGCAATGTCGAGGCCGACAACGCCGGTGCCGTCTTCGTCCACCGGCTCGACGAAGCGGACGAAGCCGCGCGCGAGACGCAACTCCGGACCGAAATCGCCCTCCTCCACCTTTACGTCGAGCAATTCGCCCCAGCGCGCCGCGAGCGCCGCCGGTGCCTTCGCCTGCACGGAAGCGCCAAGAATGGCTGTCGCGTTCGAACTCTTCGCGTTGCGCCAATCCGGTCCCGCAGGCGGCCAGTCGCTGTCGCGATCGAACCAGTTATCGACACCAGTGACGGAATCGATCGAAGTCAACACGCCGCCGAAATCACCGGGATGGAAATGCGTAAAGACGTAGCGCTTGTCGAGCGCGGCAATCTGGCGCGCGCCGAGACCGAGGACGCGCGCCCGATGCGTCTTTGCGTCCTCCACCTCGAAAATGAGCATGTAGCCCGCGTCGCCGCCGCGCCGATGGAGATAGCGCAACGCCGAGGCATCGGCCTTCACCGGTGTCACGACTTCCAGAAATTCGCCGCCGACCGGCATGACGGCATTGATCAACCCGAATATGCCGACTTCTGGATCGTTGTAGGCGGTCTTCAGCCCGAGGACTTTCTCCAATTGCTCGACCACTGGATCGCGTTCATGCGCGACGAGCGCAACCTGACGAAGCCAAATCGTCTCTCTCCTCTTTGATTCCGTTCCTGTTGGGCCGGAGAGTGGTGGCGGAGGGGACAGGCGTCAAGAAACTCCGCGACGATCCTTCCGTCAAAAACACCAAAACCAATCCGTCCACGGATTTAATCCTTATCGGTCAACAAGCCTGACTCATGTCGCATTACGGAAACGCCTATTCTAGTTGACCTTTTCGCACGTTCGGGCGTAGCATTTTTCTGTCTAACGAAGGAGGAGGTTTAAGAAGATGGCTCCACCGACGCGGTTTCTTCTGTAGAAGAAGAACGATTGAGACACATAGCCAAGACCTGACGCCGTTCACAGGCGCGACCGGTCAGCAAATCTTATAGGCCAAGGGAAAAGCGCAAAGACAGTCTGACGCCCAGGCCGCGTTGATTGAGCGCACAGGCAAAAAGGCAATGGAGATAAGCCCGGCTCTTCAGCGCGGGCGAGTGCGAGCAGCACTTCCATAAGCAACCCCGCAAGGAACGCCCGACAGGAAATCCGGGGCTTCCGTTTGAGCGGGGTTGCGCCGGTTCAAAAGCCGAGGCCTTCCTTTCATCATCGCATGAGACGTTCAGGCGCGTGGCAAATTTGCGCACGTTCAGGCAGGCGGCATGTTCGTCGCCCAGTCCGGCAGGACACCCGGCTCAATGCCGAAGACCAGAGGCCCGAGGACATAGACCATCGTGACGATCAGCACGACAAAGGTAATGTTGAGCCACAAGCCCGCTTTCGCCATTTGCGGCAAGGGAATACGGCCACTCCCGAAGACGATGGCGTTTGGCGGCGTGCCGACCGGCAGCATGAAGGCGCAGTTCGCGGCCATCGCGGCGGGGACGAGAAGCAGGAGCGGATGTTCGCCGACGGAAATGGCGACCGCGGCGATGACCGGCAGGAAGGTTGCCGCCGTCGCCGTGTTGCTCGTGAGTTCGGTGAGCATGAGGATGAGCGCGCAGACGAGTGCGACAAGAAGAAGGACGGGGATTGCCTCCGCGCCCGAGAAGAGCGTGCCGATCCACTCGGCAACGCCGTGTCTCTCGATGGCGCTCGCCAGGCTCAGCCCACCGCCAAAAAGCAGGAAGACGTCCCACGGGGCGCGCTTCGCCGTCTCCCAGTTCATCAGGAACTCGCCTCTGCGGATATCGACGGGGACGAGGAAGAGAAGAAGGCCGCCGAGAAGTGCGATACCGGTGTCGGTGATAAAGGGAAAGAAGCCCGCCAGAAGAGGTTGCGATATCCAGCCGAGCGCCGTCAGGGCGAAGATGGCAGCGACCTTCGCCTCCGATGCTGATATGGGACCGAGCTTGCCCCGCTCTCGCGAAATTGCCTCCGAAGCGCCCGGGATTTCCATGCCCTTCAGGCGAAAGATCACGCGCGTCATCAGAAACCACGCAACCGGCACGCCGACGATCACGGTAGGCACGCCGACAAGCATCCATTCGCCAAAGCCGATGCGGACGTCGTAGGTCTGGCTGAGAAAGGCAGCGAGAAGTGCGCTGGGCGGCGTGCCAATCAGCGTGCCGAGACCACCGATGGTGGCGCCATAGGCAACTGCCAGCAAGAGGACGAGCGTGAAGGTCGCCGCATGTTGCTTGTCTTCCTCGCTCGCGGCCTGCGCCTCGATGAGCGCCGTGACGGAGAGGGCGATGGGAAGCATCATCAGCGCCGTCGCCGTGTTGCTCACCCACATGCTGAGGAAGGCGGCAGCAACCATGAAGCCGCCAACGATGCGGCTTGGCTGCGTGCCCATGATGCCGACAAGGCCGAGGGCGATCCGCCGATGCAGGTTCCATCGTTCCATCGCCAGCGCGATCAAAAAGCCTCCGAAGAAGAGATAGATGATCGGATGCGCATAGGGCGCGGCCGCGGCCTTGATCTCGACGATGCCGAGAAGCGGAAAGAGCACCATCGGCAAGAGCGACGTTATCGGGATGGGGATCGGCTCGGCGATCCACCAGACCGCCATGAGACCAGCGACGCCGGCCACACGCCAACCAAGTTCGTTCAGGCCTTCGGGGGCGGGAAGAACGAAAGTGAGGAGAAGAAGCGCGGGCCCCAGAAGCCAACCCGCGACCTGACGACGGCCGAAGCCGATGCTGTGCCCTTCCACGCGATCCATGTCCTGCCCTCAACGCTGCAGGGATGCGGCGGCACGCGCCTCGTTCTTCGCGTAGTTCCGGAAGGCGGAGAAGACACCCATTTTTAGATCCGGATCCTTGCCCTCGCCCATCCGCAGAAGCTGGAGACAGAACCAGCCCTGCTGACCCCAGCCGTTCAGGGCCTTGAGGAGATTAATCGGGCTATGGGGACCGAGAATGCCCGGCCCCAGGCGAAGCGTCTTTTCACAGGCGGGCGTTTCCTTCGCCGCGCCGGACAGAAGCTTCGCCGGGATGGCCGGGTCGACACAGAGCGGACGCGCAATGCCGACAACATCCATGGTGCCGCTGCCGAGCGCGGCGTTCATGCCCGCGAGCGTGCGGAAGCCGCCCGTGACCATGAGCGGCATTTTCACAGCGGCGCGAATGTCCTTGGCGTATTCGAGGAAATAGGCTTCCCGGGCAATGGTGCTTTCGCGGCGAACCTCCGCCTTCTCGGGATGAAGCGTCATGTCGTCGAGGCCAACGAGGCGCGGTTGCTCATAGGTGCCGCCCGAAATTTCCAGAAGGTCGAGGCCTTCCGCATCGAGCCAGGCGGCGACGCGAATGGAGTCCTCGTGGCTGAAACCGCCGCGCTGAAAATCGGCCGAGTTGAGTTTCACCGAAACGGGAAAATCGGCGCCAACGGCACGGCGCACGGCGCGAACGACTTCAAGCAGAAGCCGCGCGCGATTTTCGAGGCTACCGCCCCATTCGTCGGTGCGCGTGTTCACGTCGGGCGAGAGGAATTCGGAAATGAGATAGCCATGGGCGCCGTGAATCTGCACGCCGGTGAAGCCCGTGTCGCGCGCGACGGAAGCGGCATGGGCAAAGCGGCGGATGACGTCCTCGATCTCGGTGCCGGTGAGCGCGCGAGGCTTGCCGAACTGCGCGCCGGGCATGTCGAGCGCCTTGTCGGAGGGGCCGACCGGCTCCTTGTTCACCAATGCCGGCGTCTGCCTGCCGGCATGGGAAAGCTGCATCCAGAGATGGGTGCCGCTCGCCGTGCCTGCTTTCGCATATTCGCCGAGTGCTGCAATCGCCTCGTTCGACTGCGCGCCGTCGATCGCGACATTGCCGGGCCTCTCCAGATAGCGCCTGTCGACCTGGACATTGCCGGTGAGGAGCATCCCTGCCCCGCCTTCCGCCCAGCGCCGGTAGAGGCGAACGTGACCGGCTGTCGCCTGGTTCCGTGCATCGCCAAGCCCTTCCGTCATGGCGCCCTTCGCGAGACGGTTTTTCAACGTGGCGCCGCAAGGCAATTGCAGTCGCGACGATATAGTGGCGGACATATCCGGTGCCTCCCCAGTCCAATAGCGATGGTAGACTGTGGCATATCCTTCCGAGAGGGCAAGCCTCCCGCATCGCTCGCTCCTGCACGGGCAATCGGCTATAAAGCGGCGACATTGGCGGGTGCCCCTCCCCGCCCTACAATCCCACTGATTCTCCTCTTCAAAGTTCCGAGTTCATGGCCGCCCGCAAGACGAGCAAATCCGACGATACCGAAGACCTTTTCTCCGCCGCCGCGAGCGCTCCCAAGCCCGCTACCAAGGCGCGCAAGGCCGCGCCCAAAGGAGAAGGTGGCAAAGACGACAGCTATTCGGCCAAGGATATCGAAGTCCTTGAAGGGCTGGAGCCCGTGCGGCGGCGGCCGGGCATGTATATCGGCGGCACGGACGAGAAGGCGCTGCATCATCTCTTTGCCGAAGTCCTCGACAATTCGATGGACGAAGCGGTGGCGGGGCACGCCAACTGGATCGAGGTGACGCTGGAAGAGGATGGCAGCCTCACCGTCACCGACAATGGACGCGGCATTCCGGTGGACCCGCATCCGAAATTCAAGAACAAGTCGGCGCTCGAAGTGATCCTCACGACGCTGCATTCGGGTGGCAAGTTCGGCGGCAAGGCCTACGAGACGTCGGGCGGCCTGCACGGCGTCGGTATTTCGGTCGTGAATGCGTTGTCGGATCGCTTCGAGGTCGAGGTCGCACGAGACCAGACGCTCTACACGCAGACCTATGCGCAAGGGGCTCCGAAGACGAAGCTCGAGAACAAGGGCCGGGTACAGAACCGCCGCGGCACGAAGATCACCTTCCATCCGGATGGGGAGATATTCGGCAAGGGCGCGCATTTCGTTCCCAAGCGCCTCTACAAGATGGCGCGCTCGAAAGCCTATCTCTTCGGCGGCGTGGAAATCAGGTGGAATTGCGCGCCTTCCCTCATCGGCGACAAGGACGACACGCCAGCCAATGACGTACTGCATTTTCCGGGCGGGCTCGTCGATTATCTCAAGGCGTCGATCAACGGCTATGACACGGTGACGGCCGAACCCTTCACGGGGAAGGTATCGCGCGCCGGGAGCCACGGCTCCGTCGAATGGGCGATCGCCTGGTTCGGCGGCGGCGACGGTTTCCTCAATTCCTACTGCAACACGGTGCCGACTGCCGAAGGTGGCACGCATGAAGCCGGGCTTCGCGCTGCACTGACCAAAGGCCTCAAGGCCTATGGCGACCTCGTGGGCAACAAGAAGGTCGCGCAGATACAGGCCGACGACGTGCTCAGCACGGCTGGTGCGATGCTCTCCGTCTTCATCCGTGAGCCGGAATTCCAGGGACAGACGAAAGAGAAGCTCGCAAGCGCCGAGGCGCAGCGGCTTGTCGAACGCGCCATCGGAGACCATTTCGACCATTGGCTGACAGCCGCGCCACAGCAGGCAAACAAGCTGCTCGAATGGGTGATCGACCGGGCCGACGAACGCCTGCGGCGTCGGCAGGAAAAGGATGTGGCACGCAAGACGGCGACGCGAAAGCTCAGGCTGCCCGGCAAGCTCGCCGATTGCAGCCAGTCGGCGGCGGAAGGTTCGGAAATCTTTCTCGTCGAGGGCGACAGCGCCGGCGGCTCGGCGAAGCAGGCGCGCGAC
>JAGUWA010000154.1 GCA_020062605.1 Parvibaculum sp.
CCCATATTGTTGGCGACGTCATTGGCGCCGATGTTCAGCGCCATGTAGCCGGCAATCACGCCGCCCGCGATGACGAAGAAACTCAGAGGCCCCGTCGGCGCGAGACCGGTCATGAAAAGGAAGATCGCGACGAGGAAGAGGATCGCCAGTCCGGGGGCGGCGATCGAGCGCGACAGGGCATATGTCGCGTGTTCGAGCTTCTCGACCTTTTTCAGGTCCTTGTCGAGCGCACTCTTCGGCACAGCTTCCCCCGAATCGGGCCGCTGGGCGGCCTCCCCCATTCGGGTTGTGCGTTTAGCATTTCGGTGGGGACAAGCCTATCCCCGTGTGACGTTTTTTTGACATTTCGATGACAGTCAGGCCACCCGGGCGGCAAGATATCCCCCGGCCGCCGCAAGGCCCGTCAGCGCCATCCCCCAGGCCATGTCAACCGCCGCCATCCGCCAGGGCCAGCCCTTCAGCGTCGCGAGGTTCGTCATGTCGTAGGTGCCATAAGCGAGAAGACCCAGCACCGCGCCTCGCAAAAGCGCACCCTTCCAGCTCTCCGCGGGCATGACCGCGAAGAAGACGATGCCGCCTATGTAGAAGAGATAGAAGATGCCCGCCGCCAGGAAATCGGGCGTCTCGCGCATGAGGCTTCCGAGCGATGCCGCATAGAAGTCGCGCGCGACGCGGCTCAGCCAGATGTAGTCCAGTCCGAGGAAGACGATCGCGCTTCCGGCATAGGCGAAGACATAGCTCATGGGGCACCTCTCCAGTTCCCGTGTGCCTTGCTACGCCGCGAAAGTCAGGCTGGATCACATGTTTTTCATTCGGGCGGCATCAGCGGCCAGTCGACGATCCGGTCCTCCAGGTCTTCCATGTCCGCCTCGTCCTCATAGAGAAAACGTCCGTGAACGGACATTCCGGCGAGACGCACCGCCTCGTATTCGCCGGAAACGAGCGGGTGCCACCAGGGAAGGTCCTTGCCTTCCTTGATGAGCTTGTAGGCACAGGAGGGCGGCATCCAGTCGATGTCCTCGAGGTTCTCCGGCGTCAGCGTCACGCAGTCGGGCACGCGTGTAGAGCGGTTCGGGTAGTCCGAGCAGCGGCAGGTCTCCGCGTCGAGGAGCCGGCAGGCGATGTCGGTATATTCGATTTCGCCCGTGTCCTCGTCTTCGAGCTTCACGAGACAGCATTTGGCACAGCCGTCGCAAAGGCTCTCCCACTCGTCGCGGGTCATTTCGTCGAGGCGTTTCATGCGCCAGAAGGATTCGGGGCTGCCGGTCATTCCGGGACAAAACTCCGCCGCGCGGCTTTTGTCAAAGGCGACTTTCAAATCCGGCCCTGCCCCGCCATCGCCCCGATCCCGCCCTAATCCATGCACAAAGTTCGGCCAGTCTCATTCTGGATCAACGGGGGCTGGCACGACGCTCGCATGAAACAGCTACCCGGCACATGCCCGGATTGGGTCCAGCGAGGCGGTTAACCTTGACCGACGACAACGACGATATCGATCCGCATTATCCGATGCGCGCGCAACTGCGCCGCGCCGGAATGCTGCGCGACCTGCCGCTGCCGGGCGGGAATGACGGCTGCAATGAGCCGAAGCAGTCAACGCGCAAACGGGCCAGCGGACGTTCGCGCGTCCTCACCATTGCGTCGTTCGCTTTCACCGCCTCCATCGCCGGCTTCGTCGCCCTTGTTTTCTTCACGCTGCCCGACCTCCAGCGTACCCTCGACACGGCGCAGACGGATGCGCTTTCGATCACGGTGCTCGATGCGAACGGAGACGAAGTCGGCGTCCGCGGGCGGCGCACCGCGCCCACCGTGCCGCTCGGCGAGATGCCGCCCTATCTCGTGAAGGCCGTGCTCGCAACGGAAGATCGCCGCTTCTATGAACATAACGGCTTCGATCCGCGCGGCATTGCGCGCGCCATGTGGACGAATCTGGTTTCCTTCGATCTGGTGGAAGGCGGATCGACGATCACGCAGCAGGTCGCGAAGAATCTCTATCTCGACAACAGCCGCACCATCTGGCGCAAGGCGCAGGAAGCGCTTATTGCGATGTGGCTAGAGAACAACCTCACCAAGGACGAAATTCTTACGCTCTACCTGAACCGCATCTATATGGGAGCCGGCAATTACGGTATGGACGCCGCGGCGCGCTACTATTTCGGCAAGTCGGTGCGCGATATTTCTCTCCCCGAGGCAGCCATCCTCGCGGGTCTCCCGAAAGCGCCGAGCCGTTTCTCGCCCACGAACGATCTTGAGCGCGCGCGTGCGCGCGCAAACCAGGTGCTCGATCGCCTCGTGGATGCAGGCAGTCTCAGCGAAAAGGAGGTTGCGGGCGCGCGCGCGAATCCGGCGGAAGTTCTCGCGCGGTCGGCGGATGCGGGGCGCGAATATTTCGTCGACTGGATTGCGGAGGAGGTTCGCACTCTTTTGCCGGACGCAACGGGCCGCGTCATCGTTCGCACAACTCTCGATCCGCGCCGCCAAACGGCAGCCGAAAAGGCCGTCGGAAAGGCGCTTGCCGAAAGCGGTGCCGGACGGCAGGTCACGCAAGGCGCGCTCGTCGCGCTCGGGCCGGACGGTTCTGTGCGCGCCATGGTCGGCGGACGGTCCTATGTCGAAAGCCAGTTCAACCGCGCGACCCAGGCCGAGCGTCAACCGGGCTCCGCCTTCAAGCCCATTGTCTATCTGGCCGCGCTCAAGGCCGGCTACACGCCGGACAGTCCGGTGACGGACGAACCCGTGTCGATGGATGGGTGGACGCCACGCAACGCATCCACGCGCGACTGGGGTACGGTGAGCCTTGCAACGGCGCTTGCCAATTCGATCAACACGATCACCGTGCAGGTGGGCAATCGCGTCGGCATGGACCGCATCATCGGCACGGCCAGGGAGCTCGGCATAGACGGGCCGCTGCCGCGCAATCTTTCGATCGTGCTCGGAAGCGCGGAAGTCACGTTGCTCGAGCTCACATCCGCCTACTCCGCTTTCGGAAATGCCGGCAAGCGCGCCACGCCCTATGGCATCGTTTCGGTGGAAGCCGAAAACGGCGAGACACTCTACAAGCACGAAACGGTGACAGCGCAGGCGATGACACGCACTCAGGCGCAGGACATGACCTATATGCTTCACCAGGTCATCATGGAAGGCACGGGCCGCTCCGCCGCGCTTTCCGGCCGCCTGGCAGCCGGCAAGACCGGCACGAGCCAGGATAATCGCGATGCCTGGTTTATCGGCTATACGGGCAACGAAGTCGCGGGTGTCTGGTTCGGCAATGACGACAACACCCCGACGGACGGCGCTGCAGGCGGAAACTTCGCCGCCATCGCCTGGCGCAACTACATGATGGCGGCCGAAAGCGGCATGCCGCCGGCGCCCCTTCCCGGCGCGGTGCGCTACCGCGATGCACCTCTGGTCTCCGCAACCTCGCCTCGCAGTGGCTTCTTCGCAGAACTCGCCGACCTCTTCAATGCTGCACCGAAGCTCGATAGGCGTTCCTCCGGGGGTCCCGCACCGGACTTCCGGACTGGCGGACGCCGCTGAAGAACATCTGAGCAAACAAACCACTCCGGTACTCATCCCGGGAATTGCGCGGCTGCGCGCGATGCGTCATACAGGCGTCCAGTTCAACGGGATTTAATCGAATTGGCCGCACCTGTCCTTGCCTTGCGCGACATTCGCGTCGTCTTCGCCGATCAGGTTCTGATCGCGGCGGCGAGTTTCGCGCTCGCGCCCGGTGACCGGCTCTGCCTCGTCGGACGAAACGGCAGCGGCAAGTCCACCTTGCTGCGGATCGCGGCGGGGCTCACCGACCCCGATGGCGGTGAAATTTTCCGGCAGCCGGGCACGCGCATTGCCTATCTCGAACAGGTGCCGAACTTTGGCGGCGCGAAACGCGTGATCGACTACGCGATGGCGGGCGGCGCGGAAGAACACAAGGCCGCAGCCACACTCGACGAACTCGGCCTTTCGCCCCTTGCCGATCCGGCAACCCTGTCAGGCGGCGAAGGGCGGAAGGCGGCGCTCGCGCGCGTGCTTGCCGAGGAGCCCGACGTTCTCCTCCTCGACGAGCCGACCAACCATCTCGATCTTCCGTCGATCGAATGGCTGGAAGAGCGGCTCTCGCAGTTCCGCGGCGCCTTCGTGCTCATCAGCCATGACCGCGCCTTCCTGCGGCGTCTGGCGGCCGGCTGTCTCTGGCTCGACCGCGGCGCCATCCGCCGCCTCGACAAGGGCTTCAGCGCCTTCGAGGAATGGTCGGAGAAAATTCTCGCCGAGGAAGAAGTCACACAACGCAAACTCGACAAGTTGATCGAGCAGGAAACGCAGTGGTCGCGCGAAGGCATCTCCGCGCGACGGACGCGCAATC
>JAGUWA010000375.1 GCA_020062605.1 Parvibaculum sp.
AGGCCATCCTGACCGACCCCAACCTGCAGGGCGGGTTCGGCCGCTTCGACCGCGAGCTGTTCCGCCAGACCCTGCGCGCGAACGGCATCAGCGAGGAGCGTTTCGTGGAGCAGCGCCGCAAGGCAATGGCGCGCGACCAGCTCATCACCTCCCTCTCCCTGGGTGTCGCGGCGCCGGATGCGCTCGTGAAGGTCGTTGCGAACTATCAGGAAGAAACCCGTACCGCCGGGTACATCATTCTTCCGCCCTCGCTCGCCGGCGAGATCGAGGACCCGGACGCGGAAACGCTGCAGTCCTTCTACGAAGCGGGCGCCGCCGCCTTCACCCTGCCGGAGACGCGCGACATCAGCTTCATGATTCTCGAGCCCGAGCACATCACGCAGACCATGACGATTTCCGAGGATGACCTGCGCGAGGCCTATGAGCAGCGGCGCGGCGACTACGACGTGCCGGAACGCCGCGAAGTGCAACAGGTCACCTTCGGCACCGAGGACGCCGCGAAGGAAGCGCTCGAAAAGCTCCGCTCCGGCACCGAGACCGAAACCATCGTGAAGGAACTCGGCCTCACCATGAAGGACGTCGATCTCGGCAATGTGTCGCGCGGCGAAATGCTGTCGCCGGATCTCGCGGATGCCGCCTTCTCGATCGAAGGCGGCGCCTGGAGCGAGCCGGTAAAGGGACCGCTTGGCTGGTCGATCCTCCATGTCGGCTCGATCTCGGCCGCGATACCCAGCACCTATGAAGAGGTGAAGGACAAGCTGCGCCGCACGCTCGAACTCGAGATGGCTCAGGAGCAGATATACGACATCCAGAACAGCATCGAGGATGCGCGCGCGGGCGGTGAGCCTCTCGAAAGCATCGCGACGCGTTACAACCTCAACCTGCGCCAGATCAGCGGCGTGACGCAGGACGGAAAGACGCGCAACGGCGACCCCGTCGAACTGCCGGAAGCGCTGCCCGAACTTCTCGAAACGGCCTACAGCAACGGTGCCGGCGAGCAGATTCCGCCGCTTGCGACGACCGGGCAAGGCTACTACTGGGTGCAGGTCGACGCCGTGACACCCGCCGCCGTTCAACCGCTCGACGAAGTGCGGGACCGCGTCCTCACCATCTGGAAACAGAAGGAGCGTGCAACGCGTCTAGAAGCGCTTGCGGAAAAGCTTGCCGCACGCGGTAATGCGGGCGAGAGCTTCGAGAAGATCGCGGCCGAGCTGGATCGCGGCGTTCTCACCATGCCGCAAATTCCCCGCAACGCGCAGAACGATACCTTCTCGCGGACGGCGGTCGCCAAGCTCTTTGCCACGCCCGAAGGCGGTTTTGCCTGGGGCCCGGTCGGCCTCGGCGAAAGCCTCCTGCTGATGCAGGTGCAGAAGGTCCACGAACCGGCGCTCGACAAGGGCTCCGATAAATATGCGGAAATCCGGAACGGTGTCCGGGACTCGATCCAGACCGACATGCTGCAATCCTTCGTCGTCGGCTACCAGAAGGAGCTCGGCGTCGAGGTCAACACGGGCCTTTACGAGCAGATGACTGCGACGGACAGCACAAGATGATCCTGCCCGAGTTCGAGACCTTCGAGGCTGCGTACAACGCCGGCACGGCGCAGGTTGTCTATACGCGTCTCGTCGCCGACCTGGAGACGCCGGTCTCCGCCATGCTGAAGATCGCCGAGGGCAAGCCCAACAGCTTCCTGCTCGAATCGGTCGAGGGCGGCGATGCGCGCAACCGCTATTCGATCATCGGCCTCAAGCCGGACGCGATCTGGCGTACCCAGGGCGACCGGGCGGAAATCAACCGCAAGGCGCGCTTCGACGATGGCGCCTACGAGCCTTGTCCCGGCGGCGCGCTGAAGAGCCTGCGCGATTTCATCGAGGAAAGCCGGATCGAGCTTCCCGAAGAACTGCCGCCCATGGCGGCGGGTGTTTTCGGCTATATGAGCTACGACATGGTGCGCCTCATGGAGCACCCGCCGAACCAGAACCCCGACGCGCTTGGCCTTCCCGACGGCATCTTCCTTCGCCCGACCATCATCGCCGTCTTCGACTCCGTGAAGGATGAAGTGACGCTGGTAACGCCGGTCAGGCCCGAGCCCGGCGTCGGCGCCCGCGCCGCCTATGCGCGCGCCAGCGAGCGGCTCTCGGACGTCATCGCGGATTTCGACCGTGCCCTGCCGCACGGCTCGCGGCAGGCAGACATCGCAGCCCTCGAAGAGCCCCAGTCGAACACGCCGCGCGACACCTATTACGGCATGGTGACCCGCGCGAAGGAATACATCGCCGCCGGCGATATTTTCCAGGTCGTTCTCTCGCAGCGCTTCGAAACGCCCTTCGAGCTGCCGCCCTTCGCGCTTTACCGCGCCCTCCGGCGCATCAATCCGTCGCCGTTCCTCTACTTCCTCAACTTCGAGAACTTTTCGATTGTGGGGTCGAGCCCCGAAATCCTCGTCCGTGTGCGGAACAATAGGGTTACGATCCGTCCGATTGCGGGCACCCGCCATCGCGGAAAGAACAAGGCGGAAGACGAGGCGATCGCCGAGGAGCTGCTGGCCGACCCGAAGGAACGCGCCGAGCACCTGATGCTGCTCGATCTCGGCCGCAACGATGTCGGCCGCGTCTCGAAGATCGGCACGGTCGAGGCAACGGAGCGTTTCGCGCTGCAGTTCACCTCGCATCTCATTCACATCGTCTCGAATGTCGAGGGCGACCTCGATCCCGCCTATGATGCGATTTCCGCTCTCGTCGCGGGCTTCCCTGCCGGCACGGTCTCGGGGGCGCCCAAGGTCCGCGCCATGGAAATCATCGACGAACTGGAGCTCGAGAAACGCGGCCCCTATGCCGGCTGCGTCGGCTATTTCTCGGCGGCCGGCGAAATGGACACCTGCATCGTGCTGCGCACCGCCATCGTCAAGGA
>JAGUWA010000197.1 GCA_020062605.1 Parvibaculum sp.
AGGCGACACCGGACGCGAACGCCGCTCCTCTGGCGGCGAGCACGGAAACGATTCCCTCGGGTCGCTGATCTAGCCCTTGGCGAGCGCGCGGCGCATCACCTTGCCGTTCGCGGTTCGTGGCAGGCTTTCCACGAAGATCACTTCGCGTGGGCATTTGTAGGCGGCGAGGCGGTCTGCCGCCCATTTCAGGATCGATGCCGCATCCGGCTCGCTCGCTTCCTTCGGCACGACGAAGGCGGCGACGATGCTGACATCCTCGCGAACGTGAAGTTCCGTCACGGCGACTTCCTGAACATCCGGATGGCTCGCGAGCGCCGCTTCGACTTCCTGCGGCGACACACGATACCCCATCGCGTTCATGAGATCGTCGGCGCGGCCGTGGTACCACATGTATCCGTCGGCATCGAAGCTCGCGAGATCGCCGCCGACAAACCATTCCCCGCGATAGACTTCCGCCTCCTCGTCGGCCCGGCGCCAATAGCCGAGCATGAGACCGGGGTCGGAACGGTGAACCGCAAGGAGCCCCGTTTCGCCGGGGGGCAGGGGCTCCGTTCCGCCGTCGACGGGAAGCGCCGCCACGCATCGCCCCGGCTGCGGCTTGCCGGGGCTGCCCGGCCTGATTTCCATGCCCGGCCCCGTCGAGACATAGGTCGAGCATTCGCTCATGCCGAGCGCCTCGTAGAGCTCCTTGCCCGTTGCCTCGCGCCAGTGCTCGAGGAGCGCGGGCGACAACGCTTCGCCCGCCGTCAGTCCGTGCCGAAGCGACGAGAGGTCATGAGCGGCGAGGTCGCAATATTTCAGTATCTGGCGATAGAGCGTCGGCACGGCGGCGAAGAGCGTCGCATGCGTCTTCTCCATCAATTTCGGCCAGACCTGCACGTCCTTCTCGCCATTGTAGAGGACGGTCGTTGCGCCGTTCGCCCATGGGTCCGTCAGGCCAACGCCGAGCGTATAGGTCCAGTTGAAGGCACCGGCATGGAGCATCACATCGCTCGCCTGCATGCCGTACCATCCGCGATACATGGGCCTGCGGCCCCAGGCGCTGCGATGCGCATGAAGAACGCCCTTGGGTCGCCCGCTCGTTCCCGATGTATAGACGAGAAAAGCCGGGTAGTTCGCGGCCGTGTCCGCATAATCCGGCAAGGGCTCATGCCGCCGCAGCTTTGCAATCGCCTTGGCATCGAAGACGCGCACGCCTTCGGCTGTCATGCTCATGCCCGGCGCCAGCGCAACGGCGCTTGCCGCTGAATCGGAAAGCAGGAAATCGGCTTCGGCAGGTGTAAGTTGGGAGGACGAGGGCAGGGGTACGATCCCCGCCGCCAGCGCGCCGAAAAACATCAAAGCGTATTCCGATGTATTCGGCATACGGATCATTATCCGGTCGCCGGGCCGGAATCCCTCGGCAAGAAGTCCGGCAGCCACACGGCGCACCGCTTCGTCGAGTTCGCCATAGGTCCAGCGCTCGGCTTCCTCGAGTGGCGCATCGGCATCGGCAACCACGATGAGGGCCGTCTTGCCGGGCGTGGCAGCGGCGCCGCGCGCCAGGCAATAGCGCGCGATGTTGAAGCTTTCGGGGCAGGCTTCGCCCGAATAGCCGCGGGCGATGGAGGGAGCGGGCATGACCATGCACCGGTTTGTACGGTTGCATTTCTCCGGGCGCAAGCGCGACCCTGCGTCAGATCGGAAGCCGGCCTCCCGGCGTTTACGCGCCATCCGTCAGGCTGTACAAATCTGGCAACGAATAGCAACGCCATGTACTGGCTGACTTAACGGGAGCGAAGAGATGGGAAGCGGACCCCTTAACGGTATCAGGATCGTCGAGTTTGCGGGCATCGGTCCGGGCCCGTTCTGCGCCATGCTGCTTTCCGACATGGGGGCCGACATTATCCGCATCGACCGCAAGGGCGCGCGCGGCGGCTCCAAATACGACATCGGATCGCGTGGCCGCCGTTCGGTGGCGCTCGATCTCAAGAAGCCGGCTGCGGTCGAGGCCTGCCTGAAGCTGATCGAAAAGGCGGACATCCTGCAGGAAGGGTTTCGCCCGGGCGTCATGGAGCGCCTCGGCCTTGGGCCCGATGTCTGCCTCAGGCGCAATCCGAAGCTCGTTTACGGTCGCATGACCGGCTGGGGCCAGACCGGCCCGCTCGCCAGCGCAGCAGGGCACGACATCAACTACATCTCGCTCACCGGCGCGCTGCACGCGATCGGCCGTCCGGGCGAGAAGCCCGTTCCGCCCCTGAACCTCGTTGGCGACTTCGGCGGCGGCGCACTCTATCTGGCGATGGGCATGCTCGCCGCGCTCGTGGAAGCGCAGCGCAGCGGCAAGGGCCAGGTCGTCGATGCCGCCATGACGGATGGCGCGACCTCGCTCATGGCCATGTTCTACGGCTTCACGGCGTCCGGCATGTGGCAGGAACCGCATGGCACCAACATGCTCGATGGCGGTGCGCATTTCTACGACACCTACGAGACGAAAGACGGCAAGTGGATTTCGATCGGTTCCATCGAGCCTCAATTCTATGCCATTCTCCGCGAGAAGGCGGGCCTCACCGACAGCCTCTGGGATGCGCAGATGGACCGCGCCCAATGGCCGGAAATGAAGAAAAAGATCGAAGCTGTCTTCAAGACGAAGACGCGCGACGAATGGTGCGAGATCATGGAAGGCACCGACATCTGCTTCGCACCGGTTCTTTCGATCAAGGAAGCGATCAATCACCCGCACAACAAGGCGCGTGAAACGATTGTCGAGATCGACGGCGTCGCGCAGCCGAATATCGCGCCGCGCTTCTCGCGCACAGAGTCGAAGATTCAAGGCCCCGCGCCCACGATCGGCGAACACACCGAAAGCGCGTTGAAGGATTGGGGCTTCTCCGACGGCGACGTCGACAGCCTGAAGAAGGCCGAAGCGATTTGAGCGCGCTTCCCGGCACGACAGGGCGGCGGCGCATCTACCTGATGCGCCACGGCCATGTCGATTATTTCGGGCCGGAGATCAGGGCGGCCGGGGGCGACACGAAAGTCGTGCCCCTGACGCCGCTCGGGCAGGAGCAGGCCAGGGCCGCGGGACAGGCCCTCTCTCACGTCGCTCTCGACCGCGCCGTTTGCTCCGGCGTTCCGCGGACGCGGCAGACGGCGGAGTTCGTTCTTGCGGGCCAGGAGGGCAAGGCGCCGTTCCTCGAGGAGGAGCCGGATCTCGTCGAAATTCATGGCGGCAGCTTCGGCAAGATTTCAAGCCGGGCTGAGCTTGCCGCCCGCATGGCCTACCACTTCGACATGGCGGGTGAACCCGGTGCGACCATGCTCGACGGCGGCGAGGTCTTCGCGGACGCGCTCCGCCGTACCGTTCGCGCTGTCGAGCGGCTTCTCGCGGAACCCGGCTGGCACACCATGCTGATTGCCGCTCATGAGGGCATCAACCGGCTGGTTCTCGGCTGGGCCGCCACGGGCTGCTCGGTCGAGAGGGCGCTCGGTGCCGTCCGTGCCTTCGAGCAGGACCCCGCCTGCATCAACGTCATCGACTTCGATATGGTCCCTGCCGCCGACGGCAGCGTAGGCACGGAAATCGAACGCGCCCTCATAAAGTCCGTCAATGTCACACCGTACAATTATGTGAAGCACGGGATGAACATGACGAGCCTGGAAGCGATCTTCTCCATCCAGCCCCGCTAGCGCCTCTGGCTTTTCGAAGCGCCGGGGCCTAGCCTTTCCGTCAGGCCGTTCGTCTTTCTGGGAGGAGAGGATGAGTAACGAGCTTCTCGGCACTGTCGCCCATATCGG
>JAGUWA010000114.1 GCA_020062605.1 Parvibaculum sp.
GGCGTCTCCACCGTCCGCCTCACGCTTCATGTCGGCGCGGGCACCTTCCTGCCCGTCACGGCGGAAGACACCGACGCCCACAGGATGCATGCCGAGTGGGGCGAAATTTCCGAAAGCGAAGCCGCCGCCATCAATGCGGCGCGCGCGTCGGGCGGCCGCATCGTCGCCGTCGGCACAACGAGCCTGCGCCTTCTCGAAAGTGCGGCGGACGCGCAAGGTGTGGTACATCCCTTTGCGAAAGAGACTTCCATCTTCATCACGCCGGGTTACCGCTTCCGGGCCGTGGACATTCTGATGACCAATTTCCACCTGCCGCGTTCGACGCTTTTCATGCTCGTCTCCGCGCTCCGCTCGACGGACGAAATGAAGCGCGCCTACGCCCATGCCGTCGCGTCGAAGTACCGCTTCTATTCCTATGGTGATGCCACCTTGATTTACAGGGGCCTGATTTATGGGAGCGCAAAGTGAGCGCCTTCACCTTCTCGCTCAAGGCAACGGACGGGCGCGCACGCACCGGCGCCATCTCGACGCCGCGCGGCGGCATCCGCACCCCCGCCTTCATGCCGGTCGGTACGGCGGCCACGGTCAAGGCGCTCTACCCCGAGCAGGTGCGCTCGACCGGCGCCGACATCGTGCTCGGCAACACCTATCACCTCATGCTCCGTCCCGGCGCGGAGGAAGTTGCCGCTCTCGGCGGCCTGCACAGCTTCATGAACTGGCCGCATCCGATATTGACCGACAGCGGCGGCTTCCAGGTCATGTCGCTCTCGAAGCTCCGCAAGATGACGGAGGAGGGCGTCTCCTTCCAGTCCCATATCGACGGCTCGCGCCACATGCTCTCGCCTGAGCGCTCGATTGAAATCCAGTGCCTGCTCGGCTCCGACATCCAGATGCAGCTCGACGAATGCACGCCCTTTCCGGCGACGGAAGCGGAAGCGAAATCCTCCATGGAACTGTCGCTGCGCTGGGCGCGCCGCTCGAAGGATGCCTTTGCCGCGCAGCCACACCGCAAGGAAGGCATGGCGCTTTTCGGCATCGTGCAAGGCAGCATCTATGAGCCGCTCCGCCAGGCGTCGGCGGCGGGTCTGCGCGATATCGGCTTCGACGGCTATGCGGTCGGCGGTCTCGCGGTCGGCGAGGGGCAGGCGGAAATGCTCCGCGTCCTCGATTTCACGACGCCCGCTCTGCCGGAGGACCGCCCGCGCTATCTCATGGGCGTCGGCACGCCGGACGATCTGGTGGAGTCCGTCGCGCTCGGCATCGACATGTTCGATTGCGTGATGCCGACGCGGAACGGCCGCCACGGCCTTGCCTTCACGCGGCGCGGAAAAGTGAACCTCAAGAATGCGCGCCACGCGGCCGACCCGCGCCCGCTCGACGAGGAAAGCACCTGTCCCGCCGCCCGCGACTATTCGCGCGCCTATCTCCATCACCTCATCAAGTCGGAAGAGATGCTGGGCTCCATGCTGGTGAGCTGGATCAACGTCCATTACTACCAGACGCTCATGGCCGGCATGCGCGCCGCCATCGCCGAGGGCCGCTTCGAAGCCTTCCGCGCCGCCTTCAAGCGCGACCAGGCCGCCGGCGACATCGCCGCGCTTTGAATGCGGATACGAAACACGGCAATCCTTTGCCACAAACACGCTCCCATCCATCAGGACCACCCTCCCCCTGTGGGAGGGTGGTCCTCGAACAAGGGCCGCACTTCGTCGCTCAAGCGCACTCGGCAGCGGCCGGAAAATCCCCCTGTTGACCCCGTGGGACGTGCCCCTTAAGTTCCGCCCACCTCAGCGAAAGGCGCGCGGATTCCCGCGCCTTCCCGGCGGGCCCTTAGCTCAGCGGTAGAGCGGCTGACTTTTAATCAGTAGGTCGATGGTTCGATCCCATCAGGGCTCACCACCTTTTCGCACTGTCGCGATCCGGCACTTTTCCTCACCTTCGTCTCGATCTCTTTGCCTCCCCCTTGCGGGGAGGCCGGAAAATTTGCGGCTTCGCGAATTTTCCGGGTGGGGGGCGCGGACGGTGGCGGAGTCCTTCATGCCTTCACTTCTATTGCATTGTGTTTTCGTCCACGCCGCGCCAGCATCCCGCCATCGCAAAAACTCACCCCAAAGGAAACGCCCCATGTCCCTCTCGCTCTACGATCTCACCGTCCCGAACTACCTGCAGACGCTCGGCGCTGTCTCCGGCTTCCTGAAAAAGGGCGCCGCCTTCTGCGAGGAGCAGGGCACGAGCGCCGATGAGATCGTCCAGGCGCGCGTCATCGACGACATGCTGCCTTTCAGCTTCCAGATCGCCTCCGTCGCGCAGCACTCGCTGGGCGCCGTCGAAGGCGTCCAGGCCGGCGCCTGCTATCCGCCCAAGGATCCCGGCACCTACACCTATGCCGACCTGCAGAAGCTCGTCGACGATGCGAAGTCGGGCCTCGAGAAGGTGACGCCCGACGCGCTCAACGCCTGCGAGGGCAAGGACGTGGCCTTCCATCTCGGGCAGCGCCAGCTCCCCTTCACGGCGGAGAACTACCTGCTCTCCTTCGCGTTCCCGAACTTCTATTTCCACGCGACGACCGCCTACGACATCCTGCGCGCGCGTGGCGTGAAACTCGGCAAGATCGATTTTCTCGGACAGATGCGCATGAAGATGTGACGCGCGAGCGGAGGCCCCACCCCCTCACGTAAAAATCATCTTCGCGCCCGCGACGACGAGCACGGCGGCGAGCGCGTAGCGGATGCCGGGCACGGGGAGCATGCGCGTGCCGAGTTGCGTTCCGATGAGGCCGCCGGCGAGAACGGCGACGCCCCATATGGGAAGCGCGGCGGGAAGCACCGCCGTGGAGAAGCTCGTCCCCGCGAGACCCGAAATCGAATTCAGCAGGATGAAGGTCGCCGCGATACCCGACGCGTGTCTCGTCGGCGCCCAGCGCATGAAAAGGAGAAGCGGACTGAGAAAGATGCCGCCGCCCGTTCCGGTGAGCCCCGCCA
>JAGUWA010000112.1 GCA_020062605.1 Parvibaculum sp.
CGCTGCTGCACGAGGCCGAGCGCTGGCGCGATCGCCTGATCGCCGACGACGATGTGCTCGGCGGCTGGATCGAGACCCACCCGGCCACCGATGCCCAGCAGCTGCGCGCCCTCGTGCGCCAGGCGCGCAAGGACATCAAGGCCGGCCCGGCCGGCGAGGCGCCGCGCCAGGTCGCCATCCTGCGTCCGCCCGCCTCTCCCCCGTCCATGCCCTCCTCCAGGCGCTTCTCGGACGCCCGGGGCCTCATCCGGCCACCGGTGACGGGTACGGTCATTCGCGAGTATGGCAGCCGGGAAGGCGGGGCCAGGACGCAAGGGATAACCATTTCGACACGTTCCGATGCTCAAATTGTTGCCCCATTTGACGGCAAGGTCTCCTATGCGGGGCCGTTCCGGCATTACGGCCAACTCTTGATCATTTCGGTCGGAGAGGGCTACCATGTATTGTTGGCGGGCATGGCGAGAATTGACTGCTCGGTGGGTCAAAGCATCCTTGCCGGCGAGCCGGTCGGCATGATGGGTCCGCCGCCCGCAGAGGACGATCCGGCCGCACAAGACAGGTTGGCGACGCGGGGCGAAACGGACCGCGGGCCGGCGCTCTATATCGAGTTCCGGAAGGACGGCGACCCCATCGATCCGGGACCCTGGCTGCTCATGAGTGACAAGAAGGCACGTGGTTAAATGAACAAGTCCGTCTTCGCCGGTTTCGCGGTCGGTACGCTCCTGTCCTTTGCCGCCATTGTTGGCGTGAAGCAGGGCTTCCTCGATACGCCCGCTCAAGCGAACGAATCGAACACTTACCGGCAGCTCAATCTTTTCGGCGACGTATTCGAGCGCGTGCGCGCGGATTATGTCGAACCGACGGATGACGCGAAGCTTGTCGAGAATGCCATCAACGGCATGCTCACCTCGCTCGATCCTCACTCGAGCTACATGACGCCGAAGACCTTCCGCGACATGCAGGTGCAGACGCGCGGCGAATTCGGCGGCCTCGGCATCGAAGTGACGATGGAGAACGGCATCGTGAAGGTGGTGACGCCGATCGACGATACGCCGGCGAGCCGTGCGGGACTTCGCCCCAACGACTACATCACCCATATCGACGGAACGCAGATCCTCGGCATGACCTTGAGCGACGCGGTCGACAAGATGCGCGGCGCGGTCGACACCGACGTCACGCTGACGGTGGTACGCAAGGGCAAGGACGAGCCCTTTGATGTGACGTTGAAGCGCGACATCATCACCATCAAATCGGTGAAGTTCAATCGCGAGGGCGATATCGGCTATATCCGCATCACGTCCTTCAACGAGCAGACGGCGGACCTGCTGGAAGATGCGATCGGCTCTCTTTCGAAGCAGATCGGAACCGGCAGGCTGAAGGGCTACATCGTCGACCTGCGCAACAACCCGGGCGGCCTGCTCGATCAGGCGATCGCGGTCAGCGACGACTTTATCGACGGCGGCGAGATCGTCTCGACGCGCGGCCGTCACCCCGAGGACACGCAGCGCTACAATGCACGCGGCGGCGACATCACGGAAGGCCGGCCGATCATCGTGCTTCTGAACGGCGGCTCCGCCAGCGCATCCGAGATCGTCGCGGGCGCGCTGCAGGACCATCGCCGGGCGACCATTCTCGGCACGCGCTCTTTCGGCAAGGGCTCGGTCCAGACCATCATCCCGCTGGGTTCGGACGGGGCGCTGCGTCTCACGACCGCGCGCTACTACACACCCGCCGGACGCTCGATCCAGGCGAAGGGCATCGATCCCGACATCGTCGTCACCCAGACGGCCCCGGAAGAGAAGAAGCTGAGCACCCGGACGGGCGAATCCGCGCTCCCCGGCCATCTGGCCGCCGAAGAGGGTGACGAAATGGCCGGTTCCGACAGCTTCGTGCCGAAGGACAAGAGCGAGGACAAGCAGCTTCTCTATGCAATCGATCTGCTGAACGGCGCACGCAAGGATTCGGCCTTCCTCGGTGCCGGCAGGACCTCCAGCGCCATGGCCAACTGAGGCGCTGCGAAAGCCCGCCGGAGATGAATTGCGAGCATGGTGGCGAAGACAGCGGCGAGCGGCTCTTCCAGTCCAATTGACAGCGGACCCGCAGACGATAGCGGGCGTCGCTTTCGTGCGCTTCCCATAGCGGCCGCACTGGTCGCTACCGTCTATGGCGGCACCATCGCCTGGCTTCTCTTGTCGGACAGCCGCTTCGCGGGGGAACCCGTCGTTCATGTCGCTCTCGCACCCGAAACTCCCCTTCCCCCGCCGCCGGAAGACACGACCGGAGAAGAGACCGTTCCCGGCGACGGAGCGACCGCCGCGGGACCCGAGACACCGGCCACGGACCTCCCCGACCCCGGTGCCCTGAGCGCGGAGGAGCGCGCGCTTCTTGAAGCGGCGCGGAACCTCGACAAGGGTGTCGACGAAGACATCGCCTCAGGAGTGCGCATCGTCGGGGCCGAAAGCGTGTCGGGCGACGAGACGGCAAGCGCGGGCGGCGAGACC
>JAGUWA010000193.1 GCA_020062605.1 Parvibaculum sp.
CTCGCTCAGTGCGGTCGATGCGCTGCTGGCCCTCCAGGAAACACCCCAGAGCGACGATGCGCTCCATTCGCCGCGCCGCAGGGCGATCCGCCGGGGCGAGGAAATGCTCGACATCCTGGACGAGATCAAGCTCTCGCTTCTCATGGGGCAGTTGCCGAAGGCCAAGCTTTCCCGCCTTCTTTCGGTGGTCGAGCGGCAGAACGGCACGTTCAACGACCCGCGCCTCGGCGAGGTTCTCGCCGAAATCGAACTTCGGGCGAGGGTGGAACTCGCCAAGTTCGGCACCTATACCAAAGACTAGGTAAGCGCCGCCAAACGGCTGAAACCGCGGATTTTTCCCGCACCGGATTTCACATATATTTCACCGGCTTGGGCTGGGCTGGCCTGTTGAGAATCGTGAACGGCCTCCCTATACTCCGCCGCGCTTCGGCAGGGGCCAGCGGAGCGAATTTGATATTTGAGACCCGGCAGTGGCTGAGCCCGTTTTCAAATGTCCAATTCAGAAGCTCACCGGTTTCATGGAATTGCCGATGGTCCTCTGATCCCGACGCTTGCTCGCGACCATGCGGGCCCAGGGAGGCAAATGCCGAAATCGGACCACCGGCGTCAGAGAGAGATTGCGTAGATGGCCATACGTTTGCCCAAAGGCTACATGCCGTCAGACGACGAGCCGTTCATGAACAAGCGGCAGAAAGAGTATTTCCGCCGCAAGCTCGAGAAATGGAAAGAGGACATCCTCGTCGAGAACCGCGAGACGCTGCAGCATTTGCAGGACGACTCGGTTCAGCATCCGGACCTCGCGGACCGGGCCTCTTCCGAAACCGAACGCTCGCTCGAACTCAGAACACGCGACCGCCAGCGCAAGCTCATTGCCAAGATCGATGCGGCGCTGCGCCGGATCGAGGACGGCACGTATGGCTATTGCGAGGAGACGGGCGAACCGATCAGCCTGAAGCGGCTCGATGCGCGTCCGATCGCGACGCTGTCCATCGAAGCGCAGGAACGTCACGAGCGGCGCGAGAAGGTCTATCGCGACGATTGATGTCCTTTCCGGCTCTCCTTGTCCGGACAATGAAAAACGCGGCCTCCCGAAAGAGGCCGCGTTTTCCGTTTTTGCGTGCCGGTGCTGCGGCGACGTCAGAAGGGCATGATGATGTCGAAGAGCTGCTGGCCGTAGCGCGGCTGCTGCATGTCGCTGATCTGTCCCTCGCCGCCATAGGAGATGCGGGCCTCGGCGATCTGCGTGTGCTGAACGGTGTTGGTGTTCGAAATGTCTTCCGGGCGAACGATGCCGCTGACAAGCAGATCGCGGACCTCGTAGTTCACGCGGACCTGCTGGCGGCCGGCGATGACAAGGTTGCCGTTGGGGAGGACCTGCGTGACGACGGCCGCGACGGTGAGGTCGATCGTCTCCTTGCGGTCGACGGACCCTTCGCCCGCGCTCGATCCATCGCTGGAGAGATCGGCGAGGCTTGTGTTGTCGACGGCATCGGGGAAGACCTTGCCGAGATAGGATTCGTAACCGAAAAGATTGTTCACGCCCGCGCTCTCGGAATTCGAGCGGCTGCGCTTCGTCGAGTTGTTCACCTTGGCGCTGTCCGCCACGTTGATGAGGACGGTCAGGATGTCGCCGATGCGGGCGGCGCGCTGATCGCGGAAGAAGGCGCGCGAGCCCGAACGCCAGAGCGAGTTGGGCTGGTAGACGATTTCCTCCGGCGCCGGCATGGGCATAGCGACGGTGGTCGGGGGCGAGACCATGGGCGAAAGATCCGGCGCCTTGCCGATGTTCGAGATGCGGTCTGCGGCGTTGCACCCCGCAAGCGTGGCGGCGAGAAACGCGATAACGGCGAGGCGGACACAGGAACTGGCGAACATTTTTCTCTGGCCTTTTGAGGTCGGAACCGAGGATAGGACGGGCTCTTGTTACGAGGGGCTGTTGCCGCGGGCGAGGCTTGCCGCACGGGCAGCGCCCGGCGCGTCGATGCGGATCATGTTGGGGCCTTCCACGACGCCCTGGACTGTGCGGTTCGAGCGGATATTCAAGACACTGACGATATCGCCGACGGCGCCGCTTTCGAGCGCGCGGCCGCGGGCCGTGAGCGTGAGCGCGCCGGAAACGAAGGTCATGTCGACCTGCGCGCCCTTGTCGACGACGAGGGGAGGCTGCATGTCGGCGATCCGCATGGGTTCGCCCGCCCGCGCCGGACGGCGCGGCGACATGCCGACGAGATGCTCAAGCGAAGTTACGATGTTCTGGCCTACGCGGTTCGAGGGCAGACGCACCCAGTCGATATCGTGCTGGCGGACGACCTCGCCGGGCTGCATGTCGCGCGTGAGGACCGGCACATCCGTCACGGGATAGGCACGGCCCGCGACGCGGCGGAGCGGGCTCAGCATGTCGCCCGCAGGCGCGCGGAGAATGGCGGTGAAGGCGCCGCTCCGGTGGTTGAAGGAGAGTTGCTCGACCTTGACGGTCGGCTCGTCGCCGGCGGCGACCTGGACGCCTGCCATGCCGTTCGCGAAATCGACCTGAAGCGTCGAGGCGGAGGGAAGGGCGGAGGACTG
>JAGUWA010000089.1 GCA_020062605.1 Parvibaculum sp.
CGTGAGGCCACCCGCTTTTTCGGTGGCGGCGAGCAGGTCCTCGCGCACGACGTGGCAGAGCCGCAGGTCCGGCGCGATTTCGCGCGCGAGACGCTCGAAGGTTTCGATGTGGAGCGTGGCCGTGTGCAGGAAGGCGATGGCAGCGCCGTGCGGTGCGAATGATGGAGGCATGATGTGCTCCGGTCTTTCAAAATCGCCCTTTCCTTCCACCCTCCCCTGGAGGGAGGGTCAAACGGTCGAAGACCGTTTGGGGCGGGGGCTGGGCTGTTCAACAAGTTCAGTCGATAGCTTTGTGCGCCTTGGCGAGTCAGCGCCCCCGCCCCAAAATTCACTTCGTGAATTTCGACCCTCCCCGAGGGGAGGGTGGGAAGGAGGAGGCGTGCTCGACGCAGCATTTCTCCAAAAGAAAAGGCCCCCCGCGCGATCTGCGCGGGGGGCCCATGGTACGAAGGGCTGTTCGCGAGATCGCGTCAGTTCTTGTCCTTGTCTACGAGTTTGTTCGCCGAAATCCACGGCATCATCTCGCGCAGACGGGCGCCCACTTCCTCGATCGGATGGGCGGCGTTGCGCGCGCGAATGGCCTTGAAGCTCGTCTGGTTGACCTTGTTCTCGAGCATCCAGTCGCGCGTGAACTTGCCGGTCTGGATGTCGGTGAGAACGCGCTTCATCTCGGCCTTGGTTTCCGGCGTGATGATGCGCGGGCCGGTGACATATTCGCCGTACTCGGCCGTGTTCGAGACCGAGTAGTTCATGTTGGCGATGCCGCCTTCATAGATGAGGTCGACGATGAGCTTCACCTCGTGCAGGCATTCGAAATAGGCCATCTCCGGCGCGTAACCCGCTTCCGTCAGCGTTTCGAAACCGGCGCGGATGAGCTCGACGAGACCGCCGCAGAGCACGACCTGCTCGCCGAAGAGGTCCGTCTCGCATTCCTCGCGGAAGCTGGTCTCGATGATGCCGGCGCGGCCGCCGCCGATCGCCGAGGCATAGGAGAGGCCGACGTCATGCGCGTTGCCGCTCGCGTCCTGGTGGACGGCGATGAGGCAGGGAACGCCGCCGCCACGCTTGTATTCCGAACGTACCGTGTGGCCGGGGCCCTTCGGCGCGACCATGAGGACGTCGATGTCCTTGCGCGGCTCGATCAGGTTGAAATGGATGTTGAGGCCATGGGCGAAGAAGAGCGCGGCGCCCTCCTTCATGTTGCCCACGAGGTCGGCATAGTAGATTTCCGACTGCAGTTCGTCCGGCGTCAGCATCATGAGCGCGTCGGCCCACTTCGCGGCGTCGGCGACGGTCATGACCTTGAGGCCCTCGCCTTCGGCCTTCTTGGCGGTGGCCGAACCGGCGCGCAGCGCCACGGCGACTTCCTTCACGCCGCTGTCGCGCAGGTTCAGCGCATGGGCATGGCCCTGGCTGCCATAGCCGATGATGGCGACTTTCTTGCCCTTGATCAGGTTCACGTCCGCGTCGCGGTCGTAATAAACGCGCATGGCTCTTTGTCCTTTGTCCGTCTCTGTCGTTTCGTTCACATCGCCTCGGGACCGCGGGCGATCGCCACCACGCCTGTCCGCGACACGTCAACCAGTCCGAGCGGCCGCATCAGGCCGATAAAGGCATCGATCTTGTCCGGCGCGCCCGTCACCTCGAAGATGAAGGAGGAATGCGTCGTGTCGATCACGCGGGCGCGGAAGGCATCCGAGAGGCGGAGCGCCTCGACGCGCTTCTCGCCCGTGCCCGCGACCTTGACGAGCGCCATTTCGCGCTCGACCGCTTTCGCCTCGACGGTGAGGTCCATCACCCGATGGACCGGCACCAGCCGGTCGAGCTGCGCCTTGATCTGCTCGATCACCATGGGCGTGCCGGAGGTCACGACCGTGATGCGCGAGGTATGCTCGGCCTGGTCCACCTCGGCAACGGTGAGGCTCTCGATATTGTAGCCCCGCCCCGAAAAGAGCCCGATCACGCGCGCAAGCACCCCCGCCTCGTTGTCCACGAGCACGGAAATGGTGTGCCGCTCGATTGTCTCGTCCTTTTTCATGCGCGTCTCTGTAGTGGGAATGGGGTCCGGGGGGAAGTGATTTTTCAGGCGCCCCCGCCCTCAGACCAGCATCTTTCCTTCTTCCGACACGCTCGCCCCGTCCGGATCGTCACCCAGGATCATCTCGTTATGGGCGGCGCCCGAGGGGATCATCGGGTAGCAGTTCTCGAGCTGGTCGACCCGGCAGTCGAACATGACCGGCCCGGGCGTCTCGATCATCTTCTTGATGGCGGCATCGAGCTCGGAGGGCTTTTCGGCCCGGATACCCGTCGCGCCATAGGCTTCCGCCAGCTTCACGAAATCGGGCAGCGAGTCCGAATAGGAGTGGGAATAGCGGCCCTCATGGAGAAGCTGCTGCCACTGGCGGACCATGCCCATATATTCGTTGTTCAGGATGAAAATCTTGACCGGCAGCATGAACTGAACGGCGGTCGAGAGCTCCTGCATGTTCATCAGGATCGAGGCCTCGCCCGCGATGTCGACCACGAGGGCATCCGGATGCGCGATCTGCGCGCCGATGGCCGCCGGCATGCCATAGCCCATCGTCCCGAGGCCGCCCGACGTCATCCAGCGGTTCGGCTCGTCGAAATGGAAGTGCTGCGCCGCCCACATCTGATGCTGGCCGACTTCCGTCGTGACATAAACCTCGCGGCCCTTCGTGAGCTCATAGAGGCGCTGGATCGCCTGCTGCGGCTTGATGACCTCGTCATTCGTCTTGTAGGAGAGCGATTTGCGGTCGCGCCAGATCTCGATCTGCTTCCACCAGTCGGCGAGCGCCGCCTTGTCCGGACGGCGCGCCTTCGACTTCCAGATACGCAGCATGTCTTCGAGCACATGGGCACAATCGCCGATGATGCCGACATCGACACGGACGTTCTTGTTGATCGAAGAGGCGTCGATATCGACATGGATCTTCTTCGAATGGGGCGAGAAGGCGTCGAGGCGGCCCGTCACGCGGTCATCGAAACGCGCGCCGATATTGATGAGCACGTCGCAATCATGCATGGCGTTGTTGGCTTCGTAGGTGCCGTGCATGCCGAGCATGCCGAGCCACTGCTTGTCGGAAGCCGGATAGGCGCCGAGGCCCATCAGCGTCGAAGTAATGGGATAGCCGGTGAGACGGACGAACTCGCGCAGAAGCTGGCTTGCGACCGTACCCGAATTGATGACGCCACCGCCCGTGTAGAACATGGGCTTCTTCGCGTTCGCGATGAGATCGACCGCTTCTCTGATCTTGTCGATGTCGCCCTTCATGCGCGGCCGGTAGGTACGATGCGTGATGTGCGGCGAGACGGCGTATTCGGCCTTCTCGAACTGAACATCCTTCGGAATGTCGATGACGACGGGCCCGGGGCGGCCATGCGTCGCGACATAGAAGGCCTCGTGCATGACGCGCGCGAGCTCCGGCGCGGACTTCACGAGCCAGTTGTGCTTCGTGCAGTGACGCGTGATGCCGACCGTGTCCGCTTCCTGGAAGGCATCGGAACCGATGAGATGCGTCGCGACCTGCCCGGTGAGGCAGACGATGGGGATCGAATCCATCAGCGCATCGGTGAGGCCGGTGACGGCATTGGTGGCGCCCGGCCCGGAGGTGACGAGAACGACGCCGGGCTTGCCGGTCGAGCGCGCATAGCCCTCGGCGGCATGAACCGCGCCCTGCTCGTGACGGACAAGGATGTGGCGGATATTGTTCTGCTGGAACAGCGCGTCGTAGATCGGGAGAACGGCGCCGCCCGGATAGCCGAAGATCGTGTCTACGCCCTGATCGACCAGCGCCTTGATGACGATTTCCGCGCCTGTCAGTTCCTGAGCCGCCATGACCCGCCTCTCCGTTCTCTAAAGCGTCATGGCCCGGCCCTCCTTCGGAATAAAGGAGGCGGGCCATCCACGTCTGCCCTTCCTTGCCGCCAAGACGTGGATGGCCCGCATAAAGCGGGCCATGACGGACTGAAGGGGGGTCTAAAAGTGCGGGCAACCTAGCCGCGCTTCAGAACCGGGTCAACCCCAAATCGTCAATAAACGAAAAGATTTGACCACCAAGTCTTTCCGAATCTTGCGTAGAAAAGGCCTTCCACGAAATCATTTGCGTCCGGAACCAGGTTTCCTGCCGTTTCGCATAAGCGCGGGTCTCCTTCTTTCCGGCCTCCGCCGCCTCTTCGAGCGAAATGGCGCCCGAAAGATGAGCAATGAGGGGACGGAGCCCCAGCGCCTTCATGGCCGGGAGCGCGGGGTCGAGCCCCTCCTCGTCCAGAAGGGCAGCCATCGCTTGAGCCTCCACAAGCGCCCCCTCCGCAAGCATGAGGTCGAAGCGGCGGCCGATCCGTTCCCGGAGCCACTCCCGCCCGGGCGCGTCCCCAGATTCCGGCAAATATCAGGGAGGAAGTCCGGGCCGAGGTCGCGGAGGCAGGCCTCCATGCCCACG
>JAGUWA010000150.1 GCA_020062605.1 Parvibaculum sp.
GAGCACGGTGGCCGGCACGGCGATCCTGCGCAGCTTTGCGCGGCGGTCGCCATCGGCCATCACCGCCGCCATCTGCCGCATCACGCCCGCAGGATAGTAGGCGCGCGAGGCATCGCGGATCACCCATTCGCGCAGCGTCTCGCGGTCGGTCGGGAAGCCGGGACTGCCGAGCACTTCGTAGGTCTTGACGCCACGCGCCACGATCGCATGTGTGTCATGGGCGGCGGGCGCGGGCGAGAGAAAGAGGCTGTAGACGCGGGGCTTCGCGGGCGGGAGCAGCGGATTGCCTGAACTCGACATGATGGAGGTGAGGGAGAGCGCCCGGTCCGGGAAATCGAAGGCGACATGCTGCGCGATCATGCCGCCCATCGACGCGCCCACGATATGTGCGCGCGGGATGCCCAGCGCATCGAGCAGGCCGACGGCATCCGCCGCCATGTCGGTGAGCGTGTAGGGAACGAAGGCGGACTTGCCCTGCATGAGCGCGAGCACCGCATCCGGCCAGACAGGCGCCCGGTCACGCTCCATGCGCGAGGAGAGCCCCACATCGCGATTGTCGAAACGGATGACGCGGTAGCCGCGCGAGACGAGTTCGCGGCAAAGTTCGACGGGCCATTGGGTGAGCTGCGCGCCGAGCCCCATGATGAGGAGGATCGCTTCGTCCTTTTCGGAACCGAAGCTCTCATATTCGATCTCGATTCCGTTGGCACGGACCTTCGGCATGCGCTGGATGCTCCATTCAGGGCGCATCCTCCCCGAGGGAAAATATGGAGGGTCGGAAGCCCTGTGCCAAGGTATTCCAATCCGGTTCCAGATGCGGCCAAGCGAATGGCCTAAAACTCTGTGTCATCCCGGCCTTCGCCGGGATGACATCTGTTTTTTGATTTAGCGCGGAAAACTTCGGCCCTCCCCGAAGGGAGAGCCGAATCAAGGCCCTACTCCGCCGCCTGCTGCTTCAGGGCGTGGAGCGCCATGAGCATGCCATGCGCGACGCCTTCGGCCGAGGCCGGGTTCTGGCCCGTCACGACGCGGCCCTCGCGGCAGACATGGCGCTCGAAGGGTTTGCCGCCGTCGAAGCGCGCGCCGAGACCGCGAAGCTGCGTTTCGAGCAGGAAGGGTACGATCTTGTCCTTCTCCGCCTTGCGCTCCTCCTCGTCGGTGAAGGAATTGATGAGCCGGTCCTTCACGAAAGGCGTGCCGTCGGAAAGCCGCGCGCCGAGAAGACCGGCAGGCCCATGACAGACCGCGCCGACGACGCCGCCTTTCTCGTAGATTTCCGAAACGAGCCGCGACAGAGCGTCATTGTCCGGCATGTCCCACATGCAGCCGTGACCGCCGGGAAGATAGACGGCGTCGAAGTCCTTCGCCGCGAGCTTCGCGACAGGCACGGTATTGTTGAGCGCCTTGACGGCCTTCGGGTCCTTCAGAAAGCGGCGCACCGATTCCGGGCGCTTGTCTTCGTCGTCGGGCAGGCTCGACGGGTCGGCGGGCGGTTCGCCGCCCTCGATGGAGCCGAGCACTATCTCCACGCCGTCATCGGCGAAGACATACCAGGGTGTCGTGAGTTCCTCGTAATGAAAGCCCGTGTCCTTGCCGGTATCGCCGAGCTTGCCATGGGAGGTGAGGACGATTGCAATGCGTGACTTCGCCATCTCTCGCTCTCCTTTCTCCAATATGGAAAGCGCCTCGCGGAAGCACTCCGCGAAACGCGAAAGCCCCCTTGAGAAGAGAGATAGATTTGGCGGGTGGCGGGAAAAGCCTTATGCGGCAGGCACGCGCATGTTTCGCATAATGCGGGAAGGAAGATTTGGCACGCCCACGGGTCCGCGCTCGCGCGGCCCGAGGACAGGCTCCGCCGCAGAGCCGCAGAGAAGGTTTGGCACACGGAGGCACGGAGACACGGAGAAGAAAAGGACGGATTGCGCCTACGGCGCGATGGCTCTTTCGGCGCGCAGCGCCCTTCCTCTTTTCTTGTTCCTCCGTGTCTCCGTGCCTCCGTGTGAAAACACTCTTCTTCTCTGCGGCTCTGCGTGAAAATCTACTCCGCCGCCTGCCGCGCTTCGGCCGCGCGGGCATGGGTCGCGATGAGCGACACGTATTGCGGGCAGAGTTCGGCGGGCAGGTCGTGGCCCATGCCTTCGATCATGACGAACCGCGCGCCCGGCACCGACTTCGCCGTGTCCTCGCCGCCGGCGGGCGGGACGAGCGGGTCGGCATC
>JAGUWA010000178.1 GCA_020062605.1 Parvibaculum sp.
GATCGAGGGCGTGAAGGACATGGGCATGGAAACCTGCATGACGCTCGGCATGCTTTCCGGCCAGCAGGTGCACCGCCTCGCGCAGACGGGCCTCGACTATTACAACCATAATGTCGACACGTCGGAAGAATATTATCCGAATGTGATCAGCACACGGACCTATCAGGACCGGCTCGACACGCTGGAGCGCGTGCGCAATGCGGGCATCAATGTCTGCTCGGGCGGCATTGTCGGCATGGGCGAGAGCGCGGACGACCGCATCGGCATGCTGATGACGCTCGCGAACCTGCCGGAACATCCGCAGAGCGTGCCGATCAACATGCTGATGCCGATGGAAGGCACGCCGCTCGGCCGCAGCGAGAAGGTGGACCCCATCGATTTCGTGCGCATGATCGCGGTGGCGCGCATCGCGATGCCGCAATCAGTCGTCCGTCTTGCCGCGGGGCGCGAACTCATGTCGGAAGAGCAGCAGGCGCTCTGCTTCCTCGCCGGTGCGAACTCGATCTTCGTCGGCGACAAGCTTCTGACCGCGAAGAACCCGGAAGAAGACAAGGACCGCCGCCTGTTCGAGAAGCTCGGCATCGAGCCCATGCCCGCGCATAGCTGCCCGGCGGAGAAGTAGTCTTCTTCGCTATTTGCTCTCTGCGCCCGGAAGATGTTCCTCATCGATCAAAAAGAACCAAGAACCATAGTAGCTGTTCTTGTTGACCGATGTTCTTTCCCCACGATTAGGGATTTTTATGAAGAGGCGTTTCGCCTGCTGGTGTCGCCTATCAAATATTTCGACATTAATGCGATATGCCCTGCCTGTGCCGAGAAGTCGCAGTTTGCGATCTCCTGTAAAACCGTGGACTCCGGGCTCGTCCGCAACAAGAGCAATAGGGATTACTTTTCGATCACCCTTCAGGGGGCTTTCCAGAACTGGAACCCGCCAACTGTAATGGCTCGGCACACCTTCTGTGAAAGTTAGGGCGTCGTAAGAAACCCGAATTTGCACATCAGATCCGGCATTTCCATCGAACGTAAAAGGAACGCCTATCTCAATGAAGTGCGCCTTGTCGTTTTCATCATCGTGTTTCGGGTGAAATTGGACCCGATACTCAACAGGGTGGAAATCGCCCAGTGATCGAAACACCCGCCAATTGTGCTGTAGCCACGAATCCTCGTTGAATGCGTCATTGAAAATCTGCCCAAGCCAGAAGGCGAAGAAAATTCCGGTCAACCATAGCCACGGCAAATCAGCCCACCATTCTTGGCCGCTCATCCGCTGCTCTGTGGCATATATGCCGAGCTTCCCGGCCATCCCTACGAAGGAAAGAGCAAGAAACGGATAGGCTCTGAATGAAGGCCATTTGTAGTGCATTCTCAATCATAACCCTCTCTGTTGATTCTAGGAGTGGGCTATTTTCTTCTCAACGCTCCAATGTTGTATGCGCGTTTTCGCGCTAAGAACAAAAATACTGAGATCATTTGAGATTCGGATCGAGTTCTCGATCAGGTGCGGATCGCTTCGGCGTTCCATGCCGCCTGCCAGTGCTGCAAGCGCTCCTTGAGGAGGGACTGCAGCATGTAAGGCGTCATGTCCTTCGCATCGACTTCTTCCACGACCTCATAGACGAAGCTCTCTTCGCCATGCGCGTTCCACGCGGCCTGAAGGCTTTTTGCCGGATGAGTGCCGAAGCGGAGCGTGAACCAGATGCCGTTCTGCATGTTGTCGAGACTGCGCCCAACGCCGAGCCAGACCTCGCCACTTGCGCGGCAGCGCACGGCGAAGATGCCGCGCGCCACCTTGCGCTCCTTGTAGTCCTTGACGAGATCGCGCCTGCGTTCCCTGTTCATGACGATCTTCCTTTCGGACGGCGCCGCTCCGGCAATGGCGGCACGATGCGCGCGAGTTTCTGGTTCAACCGGTAATGTGCCTGCGCGTCTTGCGGCTTCGCCCAGTCCCGGCCGATCAGTTCCCAGTCCGGATCCTTCACGTCGATGCCGAGACTTGCGAGCAGCCCGCCCTCGCAGACGACAAACTGATGCCTGTAGGGAAAGAGGAAGCGATCCTTGCGCGCGCCCAGGGCGTCGCGCGCCTCTTCATATGTCGTGAACCAGGCATTGAGATAGAAGCTCGTGCTGGCGCGGAAGAGACGCGTCGTATCGAAAGCAGGCAACTCCACATGCGCTTCGCGCGTCAGATGCCGCCAATCGCGGAAGCCCATCTCGCGCGCGATGACGGCGAGAGCGTGCTTGCGCTGGATGCTCGCCTTGTCGGCGAGAAGCGCATTCGCGTCCTTATCCGGCCAGAGCGCGGCGAGACGATGCGCGGCATGGAAGGCGCGGCGTTTGTCGGCGCTGGTGAAATCCTTGAGAAGCTTGCTCGCACGTATCTTGTATTCGGCGAGCGCGTCGATGGGGCCGGATGGGGAAGCGGATGATGAAGACGGGTCCGTTCGCACGGAATCCTCCTGTTGTTTGACTGTCGTCGGTCCGAAGCGACGGCAAACAATGAAGGCGATGCGAACGCGAGGCGTCGTCTCAGCAGATCGGCGAAGGTGAGTTCCTCTTTCTCGGACGGCGGCACCCTTCGCGGCACCGGGCGGCATCCTATGCCAGCCGGTTTTTGCTTGCAATCACGGCTTTTCGCCCTTGCCATCGGGCGCGCAACCCGCCTATCTGCCAGAAGAAAAGCCGACACGAGGCCGCCCCATGTCCATTCCGCCACCGAACCCGCTGATCAACGACGCGCCCGAATGGCTCACGAAAGGCGCGCCGCATCTGTGGCTGCCTTACACGCAGATGCAGACCACGCCGATGGCGCTGCCGGTGGTGAAGACCGACGGTGTGCGCCTCACGCTTGCCGACGGGCGCGAGCTCGTGGACGGGATTTCGTCGTGGTGGACGGCGGCGCATGGCTACAATCATCCGCATATCCGCGCGGCGGTGAGCGCGCAGCTCGAAAAGATGCCGCATGTGATGCTGGGCGGGCTCGCGCATGAGCCGGCCTGCCGCCTTGCGACGCGGCTATCCGAAAAGCTGCCGGGCGATCTCGCGCATGTGTTCTTTTCGGAGTCGGGGTCGGTCTCGGTCGAGATCGCGATGAAGATCGCGGTTCAGTACTGGATCAACCAGGGCAAAAAGGGCCGGACGCGCTTCGTCAGCTTCAAGGGCGGCTATCACGGCGACACGCTGGCCACCATGTCGGTCTGCGATCCGGACGAGGGCATGCACACGCTCTTCAAGGGCGCGATCGCCGAACAGTTTATCTGCGAATTGCCGGTGGACGCGGAAAGGACCGCCGCGCTCGATGCCTTCCTTGGCGCACACGGCCATGAGATCGCCGCCGTGGTGACCGAGCCGCTGGTGCAAGGCGCGGGCGGCATGCGCTTCCATACACCCGAAACGCTGAAAACCCTTCGCGCGCTTTGCGACAAGCACGGGATGCTGCTGATCCTCGACGAGATCTTCACCGGGTTCGGACGCACGGGCTCGATGTTCGCCTGCGAGCAGGCCGGCATCGTGCCCGACATCGTGACGCTGTCGAAGGCGCTGACGGGGGGCACCATGGCGCTGGCGGCGACCGTGGCGCGGGCGCCCGTGTTCGAGGCGTTTCTGGGCGAGAGCGCC
>JAGUWA010000120.1 GCA_020062605.1 Parvibaculum sp.
CCATCCGGGTCTCGTCGGCGATGTCGTGGGGCCGCCGCCCGACGGCTGGCAGGACTGGGGCTTTGCCCAGTGGGACAACTGGTTCGGCCGCATCAACGGCGTCTTCCTCGTCGATCTGCAGTCGCTCAAGGTCACGCAATATCCGCTATACAGTTGTGCACCGCAGGTCGTGCCCTGCGACCTCTCGGGCCTGCCGCGCCGGCTCGTGCCGGTCGAGGAATGGCTCGCGCAGTAAGAAGCTCAAGCCAGAACCGAGCACGGCGCAAATTCGTGATCCACCCTCCCCCTGTGGGAGGGTGATCTGGACGGCAAGACAGCGGGCAAGCGGCGCGATCTCGTCCTCGCGATGACGCATTAAACGGACATACAGAAACATGACCTCATCCCCCGACGATCTCTTCTTCGCTCGCACCGGGCTCGACCGCGAGCGCGTTTCCGCCCTTGTCGGCGAGACGCTCGACGATGCCGATGACGGCGAGCTCTTCATGGAGTTCCGCCAGTCGGAGGCGCTGGGCTTCGACGACGGGCGCCTCAAGACCGCGAGCTTCGACACCAATCAGGGCTTCGGCCTGCGCTGCGTCGCGGGCGAATCGACCGGCTATGCCCATGCCTCGGAGCTTTCCGAAGCCGCCTTGAAGCGCGCGAGCGAGGCGGTGCAGGCCGTGAAAACCGGCCACACGGGCGTTGCCGCGCAAGGCCCTTCCCGCACCAACACGCATCTCTACACCGACGAGAATCCGCTCGGCGCCCAGAGCTTCGAGGAGAAGGTGAAGCTTCTCGCCGAGATCGACGCCTATGCGCGCGCAAAAGACGGTCGCGTACAGCAGGTTTCGGCCTCGCTCGCGGGCGAGTGGCAGGCGGTCGAGATCATCCGCGCCGACGGCTCGTCGCTCCGCGACATCCGCCCCCTCGTCCGCCTCAACGTCGCCATCGTCGCGGGCGACGGCGACCGGCAGGAAACCGGTTCCTATGGCGTCGGCGGCCGCATGGGCTACGAGACCTTCATCGATCCGCTGAAATGGCAGGCGCAGGTGGACGAAGCACTGCGCCAGGCGCTCGTCAATCTCGACAGCGTGCCCGCGCCCGCCGGCGAGATGGATGTGGTGCTCGGCCCGGGCTGGCCCGGCATCCTGCTCCACGAAGCGATCGGCCACGGGCTCGAAGGCGATTTCAACCGCAAGAAGACCTCCGCCTTCGCCGGTCTTCTCGGGAGCCGCGTCGCCGCCCCCGGCATCACCGTGGTCGATGACGGCACGCTTGCCGACCGCCGCGGCTCGCTCACCATCGACGACGAGGGCACGCCGACGTCGCGCACCGTGCTCATCGAGGACGGCATCCTCAAGGGCTATATGCAGGACCGGCTCAACGCGCGCCTGATGGGCATGGCGGCCACGGGCAACGGGCGGCGCGAGTCCTACGCGCATCAGCCCATGCCGCGCATGACCAATACCTACATGCTGTCGGGCCATCACGAGCCGGACGAGATCCTTTCCTCCGTGAAGAAAGGCCTCTACGCCGTCTCCTTCGGCGGCGGGCAGGTCGACATCACGAGCGGAAAGTTCGTCTTCACCTGCACCGAGGCCTATCTGATCGAGGACGGCCGCGTCACCCGCCCGGTGAAGGGCGCGACGCTGATCGGCAACGGCCCGGACGTGCTCACCCGCGTCACCATGATCGGTAACGACATGAAGCTCGATCCCGGCATCGGCACCTGCGGCAAGGGCGGGCAAGGCGTCCCCGTCGGCGTCGGCCAGCCGACGCTGCTCGTCAAGGGCCTCACCGTCGGCGGCACGGCAAGAGCGGCGTAAGCCGTTGCGCGCATGAGGCGCGTCATTGCGAAAATGAGCGATTCCGCACTTGGCGAATGGGGCTAGTCTTTCTCGTCATTCTTTTCGCCATGCGAGGCCAACATGACGGAAAGCGCCCTCCCCGCGCGCCCCTCAACCGATCGTATCGACGCCTTCTTCACACACATCGCGGAGATGCCGCACGGGAAGCGCGTGGCGGCGGCGACGGCGCTCTTTGCCCTCTACGCCGTCGCCTTCTTCTCGTCATTCATGATCGCGCTTGCGGGCTTCGCCGCGCCCGGCTGGATCGTCATTCTCGACAAGGCGCCGCTTCTCTTGCCGCTCGCCTTCATCGCTGGGCCGGCACTTCTCTTCTTCTGCGCCTATATGCAGATCAGGCTCAATCTCTGGCGTGCGGGCGAAACGCGGGCCTGGAGCCACGCCACGCTCCTTCTCCATCTCGCGGCGAAGCTCGGCATTCTCGCGCTCTGCGGCCATGTCGCGACCGCGGGCGTCTTCCTCGCCCGCGCGGATCACGACCTTGCCGCCTCGCTCGCCTTCATCGCCGCCTTTTACGGCGTCACGCAGCAAGGCCTTCTCTCGCGCACCGATCCGCTCGCGCTCAAGCTCGTCGCCACCTCGCTCTTCCCCGCGCCGGAGCCCGGAGAGAAAGACGAGCGCCTCATGCAATGGGGCATCTTTCTCGGAATCTATCTGCCGGTCTGGATCGGCCTCTACGTCATCTGCCTGCTCACCTGAGCGGCATCAGATCCCGCTGACGAATCTCACCACACCCTCATCGCTCCGCAGACGGATGATTCGCGCATGGCGGCCGTGGCGGCGCAGCGCCTCCATGATCCTCTCGTCATGCGATGCCTTGAAGTTCCAGACATAGCGGAAGAATTCGGGGTCGAAGCGCTCCGGGCAGCCCGGCGCCATGTCCCCGCGCACCCTGCCATATTGCGTCACCGCGCGGCGGAACACGCGCCACAAGCAGACGCGGCGCGGCAGATCCATCCAGACGATCGTGTCCGCGCGCGGCATGCGCAAATCCCATGTATTGCTGTAATTGCCGTCGATCACCCATTTCTCCGCCGCGACGAACTCTTCCACCAGCGGGCGGAATTTCTCATGGCCCAGCTCCACCCATCCGGGCTGCCACCAGAGCCGGTCGAGATGCGTCACGGGCAGGTTGAAGCGCCGCCCGAGCGCCCGCGCAAGCGTCGACTTGCCCGACCCCGGACTGCCGATGAGGAGAATGCGCTGCATCTATTTCGTCAGCCGCGAGAAGGATGGATGCTGTGCGGCTTTCCGGTCGAAAGTCAGCGTGGTCGAACAGCCCGCCGCCGCGTTCACTTCCGCAATGAGATAGTCGGCGAAATCCGCCTTGCCGCCGACAAAAGCGTCAAGCGCGCGGTGCACCGTGTTCTCGCTCTCCATCTCGACATTCGCACTCGCGATCAGCCGCAAGACGATCGTCTCTATCACCTTCCGGCTCTGTCCCGCCTTGTTGCGCAGAACCCAAACCGTTTCGGCCAACACGATATTGTTGACGAAGAAGGTCTCGTTGCTTTCGAGAATGATGCGCGCGGCGTCCGATTGGCCGGACGCGCTATCGTCGTCGAGCAGCCAGCGCAGCAAGATATTGGTGTCGAGGCCGATCACCGCGCGCGCCTGCCTCTCGCTTCCTCGATCCAGTTTTCGATATCGCCGGGCTTCGTCTTCATGCCTTTCACGATACCCCTGAGAGCGCCGAGCGAATCCGTCTTCGCTTCCACATAGAAGCGTCCATCCTCGCTTTGCGCGAAGACGACTCTGTCCCCCTCATGCAGATTCAGCGCCTTCCGCATTCCGGCGGGCAGCGTTATCTGCCCCTTCGATGTGACCTTGGCGTTGTAGCCCATCGCCATATCTCCTTACTTTATTATATAGAAGTAAGGAGATATGGTGTCGAAGTCAAGCCATACTCACCCCTTCGAGCTGTGGCAGACCGCCTGCAGCTTGTTGCCTTCCGGGTCGCGCACATAGGCGCCGTAATAGTTCGGATGGTAATGCGGGCGGAGCCCCGGCGCGCCCTCGTCGCTCCCGCCCATGGCCAGCGCCGTCGCATGGAAGGCGTCGACCGAGGCGCGGTCCGGCGCGAGAAAGGCGACATGCCCGCCATTGCCGGGCACATGCGCTTCGCCGTTGAAGGGTTTCAGCACGAAGACCTTCGGCCCCGTCGCCGTGCCGTAGGAGGCGAGCCCCGGCGCCTTGAAGAAAACGGGAATGCCGAGCGCCGCAAGCACCGCGTCATAGAAGGCCGCCGCCTTGTCCGGATCGCTCGAACCGATGGTGACGTGACTGAACATGGGTGTCTCTCCTCCCCTCAGCCGTCATTGCGAGGAGCGAAGCGACGAAGCAATCCAGAGCCGCAATTGCCGGAGCCAGACGCCCCTGGATTGCTTCGCTCCCTGACGGTCGCCCGCAATGACGCAAAACGGAAAACTAAAACGCAAACTCCTTGAACACCGGCTCCACCTTGCCGCCCCATCTCCCGTGATAGAGATCGAGCAGATCCTCGGCCGGCGACTTGCCGCGTTCGACGATCTCTTCCACCGTGCGCAGGTGGATCGCCTCGCTCGCGCCGACGCCGTCGCCATTGTCGCGCGCATCGAGACCGGCGCGCGAAATCGCCACCGCCCGCCTCGCCACATCGAG
>JAGUWA010000188.1 GCA_020062605.1 Parvibaculum sp.
ACCTCGAGCACTTCGCCGATGCGCTCGGGCTCGACCGTTTCCGGCTCGCGGCGCGCTCCTCCGCTTCGCCCTTTGCGCTTGCCTGTGCGGCGCGGCTCGGGAGGCGCGTCGAACTGCTCCTGCTTGCCTCGGCGCGTCTCGGCGTTCCGGAAGATGCCCGGACGAATGCGAGGAAGCCGGTCGGCATGCTCGGCGCCTTTTTCAACAATCTCAAACGCTATCCCTGGCTGCTCGATTCGACGCTCTTCATCCTGCGCGCGAAGATGTCGCGCAACTTGATCCGGCCGCTCGTCTACAAGTTCTTCGAGCCGTCGCCCGCCGATGTCGCCCTCATTCGCGCGACGCCTTCGCTCGAGGCGGCGATGATCCGCAGCACCATGGAAACCGTGGCGCATACCTATGCGGGTCTCTTGCGCGAGTCGCAGCTCTATCTCGATGGCGTCTCGCTCGATCTCACCGGCCTCACGGCGCCCGTCCTCGTCTGGCATGGCGAAGAGGATGGCGTCGTGCCGTTCGGCGAGATGAAGCGCCGGCTTGCCGAAATCGGTCTCGAACCCACCGAGATCCGGCCTTTCCCCGGCGACGGACACTGCTTCGTCAACCGGCGCCACGAGGAAATTTTCGCGCGCCTGCGCGAGGGCTGACGCACCTCCGGCCGTCATCTTTGGTCCATTTGCACTATTCTGGCGGCCCCTCGCGCTCGCTAGGACTCCTCTCCATGAAGATCCGGACATGGGGTGCCGGGTCCCGACCAGGAGGGGCTTCCAATGAACATGAAAACCGCATGCGTATGGTTCGCGGTTGCAGGCCAGATATTCGCTCACGCCGCGTCCGCGCAGACGGTGCAGGGCGCTGCCGCGGGCGTGCCCGACGCCCAGAAGAGCTGCGAGCAGCTCGCCGCCGAGATCGCGCAGCAGCAGCAGATCATCGCGGACGCCAATTCCAGTTCCACCACGGCGCAGGTCGCGAATGTCGGGCTCGGCATTGCGCAATCCGTCGGCGTTCACTTCGGTGGCTTCGGCCTTGGCGGTCTCCAGGCGACCGGCGCGGCAAGTTCGCTCGCCCAGCAGCAGAGGCAGGCGGCGGAACAGCAGGCGCAGCAGGCGGATATCCGCCTCCAGGTTCTCACCGCCTTCCATCAAGGCAAGGGTTGCTGACGCACCTCGGCGGAGGCGCCCCGTCCGCGATCTGACGGCCGCTTCAGGCGTCTACCCGGACGCACACCCCTGGGTGGCCGTCAAAGGCCGGGGGAGCCCCGCAAGGCTCCCCCGTGTTCCCTCTTTCGGTTCTTTCGGGCGCGGCAATCGGTCCCGTGCCGGGCTTGCGTCCTCCTGCCGCCCTCCGTGCTACTCTCGCTTCCAACAAAAAGCCCGACGGCAAGCATAGAGGGAGCGAGACCGATGACGTCGATGACCGCGGACAATATCGTGCTGGAACAGGCAGGGCCCATCGAGCCCGAGCTTGCCGCCCGCCTCATCTACGACACCGGCTCCTACGTCTTCGATTGCCTCTACAATTGCGACTTCGACACCTATCTGCGGATCACGTCCAATCTATGGATGCGCGAGGGCGGCGCTTTCTCGCATGTTCATGCCAAGGCGGCGATGAGCGAGGGGCATCTTGCGGGCATCGCGCTCGGCTTCCCGCAGCCGCTCTACGCCACCGAGTTCGGCACCGGCATGATCGCGATGGCCGAGTTGGGAACGCCCGAACTTCTCGCCCATCTGCCAAGCGTTGCGGGCCACATCCCCTGGCTCTTTCCCGAGGTGCCGGAAGACGCCTGGTATCTCCTGTTCCTGTCCGCGCATCCGGAAGCGCGCGGGCGCGGCATCGGCGAGAAGCTCCTCCTCGATTGCTTCGAGCGCGCGAAGGCGGCGGGTTGCGTCTCGCTCCATCTCGATGTCGCGGCGATCAACCCGGCGGTGCGCTTCTACGAGCGCATGGGGCTCGAACGCCTCGCCGAAACGAACGTGCCGAAGATCGCCACCTCGCATGGCGTGCCGCCGCATATCCGCATGGTGAAGCATTTTTCCGGCCTTACGTAAGGCTTACGTAGCAGCTCACTTCAGGCTTCTTCCCACTTGCGCTTTAACACATCTGAGGTCGCAAGAACTTTGCCCTCGATGAAATCCTTGAAATATTGCCACTTCTCGACGGCGGCCGTATTGCTCTGTTGTGAGAGGTTTTTGATTTGCTCGTTGAGCGTCGCTTTGATGTGACCAAACGAGAAATTCAAATCGACGATGGATGCAACGGTCTCATCGGGGGCCAATACTCCAAGATCGAATGGATTGACTGCGAATGTGAAGCGGACCCCGAATTTGGGACCGGTTGACTAATTGGATTTCGGGCCGTTGAACTTGCCCCCAACCTTGGACCGGCCGGGCTGGTAAATTCCGGCTTCATCTGACGGCAGGCTGGCCGGGGTTGCCGGCCGGAAGATGAAGCCTGATCGGCACTTCGTTTCCGTGAGAACCTGGCGGCGCCGCAAAATTTTTCACAAGTTGGGGCCGGAACGAACGTCTCACGTCGGATATGCGGCTTTTGATCGTACATGGCGTGAAAGTACTGACTTGGCGATGTCCACTCTCGGTGCATAGGCGTCACAGGACGTTGCACAAAGCTATCCCGAAAGCGAAATCGCCTCGTGGCACCTCACCCCTCCATCGCCCCCGTCACCTCCGCGCCACAGGGCAGGGCGGGGCCCATGTCCTTTCCGCCAC
>JAGUWA010000063.1 GCA_020062605.1 Parvibaculum sp.
ACGTCCTCTCGGAGCGCACCGAAAACGCGATGGCGCTCGCCAGCGAGGCGATTCCGCCCGGCCACCGCCGCCTCGTCGTCGCGGGCGGCGTTGCAGCCAACATGCTGTTGCGCGAACGATTGATGGTGTCGGCTCACGCATGCGGATACGAATTTGTTGTGCCGCCGCTCAAACTCTGCACGGATAATGGCGCGATGATCGCATGGGCGGGGGCGGAAAGGCTCGCGCTCGGACTGACGGACCCAATCGACGCCGGTCCGCGCGCACGTTGGCCGCTCGATCCCGATGCGGCCCCCGCGCGGGGTGCCGGCGTAAAGGCCTGAGAGGACTTCTCCAAATGAGTTTCCAGCTATCTCTGCTCAACCTGCTGATGCGCTGGCAGGTGAAACGCCGCTTCCGCAAGAATCCCGATGTGCAGCTCCTGCGGCCGGTCATGCTGCAGATGGAGCCGCGCATGTCGAAGCTCCCTGCCGATATCGCCGTTGAAGAGCTGACACTGGGCGGTGTCGCGGCCGAAAGACTGTCGGCGCCGGGGACGAAGGACAGCGCGGCCTTTCTCTATATCCACGGGGGCGGCTTTGTCGCGGGCTCACCCCGCACCCACCGCCCGCTCACCTGGCGGCTCGCAAAGGACATCGGCATTCCCGTCTATGCGATCGATTACCGGCTGGCGCCCGAGCACCCTTATCCCGCCGGTCTCGACGATTGCGTGGCAGCCTATAAAGGTCTTCTCGAGAAGGGCATCCCCGCGAAATCGATCCTCGTGGGCGGTGATTCGGCGGGCGGCAATCTGACGCTTGCCCTTGCCTTGCGGCTGAAGGCCGAGGGCCTGCACCTGCCGGCAGCGCTGATCTGCCTTTCGCCCGCGACGGACATGGCCGCGACCGGCGACTCGTACCGCACCAACGCCGAGGCGGACTCGCTTTTCGTGCCGGAAATGTTCGACAGCCTGAAACCTGCCTACTTCCCTGACCTCGACGAACGCGACCCGTTTGTCTCGCCGCTCTATGGCGACGTCTCTGGCTTTCCGCCCACCCTCTTCCAGGTCGGCGAGAAGGAAATGCTGCGGGATGACTCGACACGCATGGCGGCGGCACTGACGGCAGCCGGTGTGGAAACCGCGATCGAGGTCTGGCCGAAAGTCTGGCATGTCTGGCAGCTCAACGCCGACATGCTGCCGGAAGCCCGCGAGGCCATCGCGCATATCGTCCGCTTCGCGAAGCAGCACCTCGCCTGAAGACAAAAAAGAACCCCGCCGCTGGGGGAAGCGGCGGGGCCAAGCGCCCTCCGGGGGGAGGGCTCGGGGATCACCGGGCCTTGCTTGAGGGGAGGGATAAGGCCCGGTCGAGGAAAACTGTGTGTCAGACGATGCGGGCGACGCCCGAGGTCTGCACGATCAGTACGAGCGTGTAGGCCACGAGCAGCGCGGCGGCGGCTTTGGCGACGACGCGCTCCGCGGTCTGGCGGATATTCGGGTTCTGCGTCATGTCGATCTTCCTTCTCGCATCCGGGCGGCAGCGCCGCCGATGTAATTTCGTTTTGCCGGATCAGGCCGCGTACTGGGCAGCGATCTGGGCGGCGAAGGCCAGCGTGTAGCCGGCGATGGCGAGGGTGATGACGCGGTTCGTCAGCTTGCTGTTCAGATAGGTCATGGCTCGTCTCCTGATGCCGGTGAGCGGGCTTTTTTCCGGGGTCGCCCGCTGACAGGCTGGATGTAGGAGACGCCTGAATGAAAAACAATGAACAAAATCAAAAATATTCAATCGTCAGGATTTATGTTGCCGCACTGCAACACAAACCGGCGCGGCGGGCGTCTTATTTACGCAAAATCAGTGGTTTAAGAGATAATGCACCGCAATCATCATCTTGATGCGGCGCAATGGGAACAAGGGGTAATGAAGGAGTCTGGAACGACTCAAGCCTCGATTGAGACTTTTTCGGGGTCACAGCACGCGGCGCCGGCCCTGAGCCCCGCCACGATAATCTGATAGACGCCCTCGAGCTCTCGTTCGAGCTTGTGCAAGGGCAGGCGGGTGAAGAGCTGCGGATAGCTGAATTTGAGCGTCGCGGCCTGGATCATCTCCGCGGCGAAATCGGGATCCGGCACGCTGAACTCGCCCGAGAGGTTTCCAAGCTCGACGATGCGGCAGAGAACCTCACGCTCGCGCGCCAGGCCTTCATTGTGAAATTCGGGTCGCTCGGCGGTGACGATCTGCGCCATCTCGACGATTTTCGGGTCTTCCTCGAGCTTGTGGAAGGTCTCGCGCAGTTCCATGAAAAGGAAATCGTGGAGCCGCTCCGAAGCACTGCGGCCCGGCGTCGTCAGGATGCGCGAGAGATCATCCGCCGTCTGCATCGAAGCCTCGCGGCAGATCGCTTCGGCGATATCGAGCTTACCCGCAAAATAGCGATAGAGATTGCCCGGCGACATGTCGCAATCGACGGCAAGCTCGGCCATCGTAGTTTTGGTATAGCCGTAATGCGTGAAGCGGCGCTTGGCCGCCGCGATGATTTTCTGGTGCGGATCGTCTGGAGTGGTCATACACATGATTGTAAGGCGGCGGAGTAAATATTCAACGAATCGTTCAATCGTTAGCTACCGCCACACGCAAGAGCGCCGGGGAGAGCCATTTTGAACAATAAATACAACAAGATAGCTGTCATCGGCGCAGGCGCCTGGGGCACCGCGCTGGCCCAGATTGCGGCAATGGCGGGCCGCGAAGCGACGCTCTGGGCGCGCGAGCCGGAGGTTGTGGAGAGCATCAATGGCGCCCATGAAAACCGCCTCTTCCTGCCCGGCATCGCGCTCGACCCGAAGCTGCGCGCGACAGGCGACTTGAGCGAGGCGGCGGAGGCGGACGCGATCCTGATGGTGACGCCGGCGCAGCACATGCGTGGCGTGCTTGAAAAACTGGCGCCCGATGTCGCGGAAGGAACACCCGTCATGCTCTGCGCCAAGGGCGTCGAGCAATCGACCAATTATCTGCTTACGGAGGTTCTGGCCGAGGCCATGCCGCAGGCGATGCCG
>JAGUWA010000355.1 GCA_020062605.1 Parvibaculum sp.
GGAAGGAATCGCGAGCGTCGCCTATCGGCAAGACAGAAAAATAATCGTTAATCCGCGCCGAGCGCGTCTTCGCGGCGGAGAAGGGCGACGAAGATGCGCGCAATGCCGTCACGCATTTCTCGACCGTCGCCAATGCCTCTTACAAGCTTGCCTGGGTCGCCTTCATGCCGCTCACCGGCCGCACGCACCAGATCCGGGCGCACGCCTCCGCCATCGGCACGCCCATCGTCGGCGACGGCAAATATGGCGGCGTCAACGCGCATCCCGGCGGCGAAATTCCACGCAAGCTCCATCTCCATGCGCGCTCCATCGACATCGCGCATCCCGATGGCGGGCGCCTCTTCATCGAAGCGGAACTGCCGCCGCACATGAAGACGAGCTGGAAACTTCTCGGCTTCGACGAGCGCGACGCGGAGGATGCATTCGCGGGGCTGGAAGAATGACGGTGGGACGGCATGACCTTTCTCCTCTGCCGCGCTTCCGCAATTGACAAATATCCTGAAACTGGGATAAATTCCAGATGGCCCGGAAACTCGCAAAAGGCGAAAAGCCGCTCGATTGGGTCGGATCGTCGAAGAAGGACTTTCTGGCCTTTCCCGAGCCGGTCATAAGCGAAATGGGGAACGCGCTGGGACTCGCGCAGTTCGGCGGCACACATCCCGGCGCCAAGCCGTGGAAGGGGTTGGGGCCCGGTGTCATCGAGATTGTCGAGAATTATGACGGCGACACCTATCGTGCAGTCTATACGGTCAGATTCAAGGAAGCCGTCTACGTTCTTCACGCCTTCCAGAAGAAGTCGCCTGGAGGCATAAAGACGGCGCAAACGGATGTGGAGCTGATTGAGCGGCGTCTCAAGGCGGCGCGACAGGACCATGAGGACCGATATGGCAAAGACAAAAGCTGAGAAGATCACGCGCGGTACCGGCAATGTATTCGCCGATCTCGGCCTTCCGGACGCGGAAGAGCGGCAGACGAAGCTGCGGCTTGCCTTTGAGCTCAATCGGGTGATCGATAAGCGAAAGTTGACCCAGGCGGCCGCCGCGGATCTGCTCGATATCAACCAGCCGAAGGTTTCGGCTCTGGCGAACTACAAGCTCGACGGATTTTCCGTCGAACGGCTGATGGCGTTTCTGACCTTGCTCGATCGCGATGTGGAAATTGTCGTCAGGAAAAAGGCGCGGTCGCGGCCGGCGGGACGTATTACCGTGGTAGCCGCTTGACCTCTCCTCTCCGCCTCGTCGTCTTCGATTGCGACGGTACGCTGATCGACAGCCAGCACATGATCGTCGCGGCGATGAACCATGCCTTCGATGCGCATGGGCTCGAAGCCCTGCCGCGCGAACAGGTGCTATCCATCGTCGGCCTCTCGCTTGAGGAGGCGATCCATGCGCTGGTGCCGCATGTCGAGGCGCCGGTCCGCACCCGTGTCACCGAGAGCTACAAGGGCGCCTTCTTCGAGCTTCGCGCCCGGAAGGATCTCGCCGAGCCGCTTTTCCCCGGCGTCCGCGAGGCGCTCGATGCGCTGAGCGCCCGGGGCGACACGGTTCTCGGCATCGCCACCGGAAAGTCGCAGCGGGGCCTGCGCCACGCGCTCGATCTCCACGGCCTCCGCGACTATTTCGTGACGCTCCAGACGGCGGACGATGCGCCTTCCAAGCCCCATCCGGAAATGCTGCTCCGCGCCTTGCGTGAAACCGGGGCGGAGCCGCTCAACACGGTTCTCGTCGGCGATACGAGCTACGACATGGCGATGGCACGTGCGGCAGGAACCCATGCGTTCGGCGTCGATTGGGGCTATCATGAGCCCCATCAGCTCGATGCCGCCGGTGCGCATCTCGTTCTGTCGGATTTCGCGGAACTTGCGCCCGCGGCCGGGGCGCTGTGGACCGGCCGGGCAGACGAGACCAAAGCCGCCGCTGGAGGGGCATGACCCATGAGGAAATTTCTCGGTTTCATCGTCGTCATCGTTCTGCTGCTCGCAGGCGCGCTCTACGCGCTCACCTTTGTCGATCTCGGCCGCTTCGCGCCGCAGATCGAAACAGCCGCGAAGGAGGCGACGGGCCGCACGCTGAAGATCGAAGGCCCGCTCCATATCGGTTTCTCTCTGGTGCCGACGGTTGTTGCCGGGCAGGTGAGCTTCTCCAATGCGGATTGGGGCACGAAGCCGCAAATGCTGACGGCGGAAAAGCTCGCGCTCCAGGTCGCGCTGCTGCCGCTTCTCTCCAGCCAGGTCGATGTGCGCAGCGTTACCATCGAAGGCGCGGACATCTTCCTCGAAACCGATCGCAAGGGCAGGGGCAACTGGGAGTTCGGCGATGCCGCGCCCGCGCCTCAGCCCGAAAGCGAAGGGGCGGGCATGTCGCTCGCCAATGTGCCGGAGGTCAACATCTCGAATTTCCATCTTGCCTATCGCGATGGCGAAACGGGACAGGTGAGCGAGGCTAGCTTCAAGGAAGTGACGCTCGCGGCTAGAGGCAGCGGGTTCCACGCCGTCGTTGAGGGTGAGGTCAACGGTTCGTCCGTCTCCTTCGCGTCCGACATCGAGGGCGACACCGAGAAGGCCTCTCTCAAGGACGCGACGCTGACCGTCGCAGGCACGAGCGTCGGCGGCGATCTTGCGCTCGACATGACGGGCAAGCCGAAGCTTTCCGGCGCGCTTTCGAGCGAGGCCTTCGACGTCACGCCTTTCCTCAAGGGCGATGGCGGCGGTTCGGCCAAGGGCGGCCCCGTCTTCAGCAAGGAACCGCTGCCGCTCGACGGGCTTACCGCGCTCGACGCCGATCTCTCCTTCGCGCTCGGCGAGTTGCGCTATGGCAATGTCGTCCTCACCGAGCTGAAACTCCCGGTAAAGATCGACGGCGGCAAGCTCACCGCGCCGCTCACTGCGAAATATCGCGGCACGCCGGTCAAGCTCGCGCTCAACGCGAACGGGGCGAAGGGCAGCGTCGGTGTCGATGCCAGTGCCGCGAATTTCGACCTCGGTCAGCTCCTCACCGATCTCGACCTCACCACCATGCTCAACGCACGCGGGGATTTCGGCGCGAAGCTCAATGGCCAGGGCAAGTCGCTTCATGCGATTGCATCGTCGCTCGGCGGTCAGACCAATCTCGTCATCGGCAGGGGCACGATCAATTCGCGGGCCTTCGCCATCGTTTCGGACGATCTGGTGAAGGTGCTGATCCCGTCCGGCGAGAGCGGCGATACCGCGCAACTCGTCTGCGCGATCAGCCGCTTCGATTTCGCGGGCGGTGTCGGCAAGGCATCGGCGATGGCTCTCGAAACGGACAGCCTCATCACCACGGGCTCCGGCACGGTCGATCTCGGGGCCGAGCGGATCGACCTGCTCTTCAAGCCGAAGCCCAAGAAGGCGAGCCTGGTGAGCCTCGCCTTCCCGGTGCGCCTCTCGGGGCCGCTCACCTCGCCCACGGCCGGTCTCGACAGGACGGGCGTCGTCACGGGCGTTGCAACCGCC
>JAGUWA010000450.1 GCA_020062605.1 Parvibaculum sp.
CTCGCGCCGAGGGGCGCCCAGATTTCGGTGCTCTACTCGGCGAAAGAGATCGAGGCGCGCGTCCGCGCGCTCGCCGCCGATATCGTGCGCGCCATCGGGTCCGAGCCGCTCATCGTGCCGATCCTCAAGGGAAGTTTCATCTTCGCCGCCGATCTTCTGCGCGCGCTGCATGAGGCAGGCGCGGAACCCGATATGGATTTCATCACGCTGTCGAGCTACGGCAAGGGTACACGTTCGCTCGGCGAGGTCACCATTATGCGCGACACCGAAGCCGCGATTGCCGGCCGCGATGTGCTCATCATCGACGACATCCTCGAATCGGGGCGCACGCTCGCCTTCGCGAAAGACCTCATGGCCGCGCGCGGTGCGCAGCGGGTCATGACCTGCGTGCTCCTCGACAAGCCGGGCAAGCTCGCCGTCGATGTGAAGGCGGATTTCGTGGGCTTCGAATGTCCGGACCGTTTCGTCGTCGGCTATGGCATGGATGTCGCCCATGCCTACCGGCAGCTTCCCTTCGTCGGCTATATCGAGCGGTGATGGCATGGCACGCATTCTCATCGCCGAAGACGAACCCTCCGTGCGCAGCTTCATCGTGCGGGCGCTTCAAGGCGCCGGACACCAGGTTGGGAGCGCGGGCGACGGCAGCGAGGCGCTCGAGGCGCTGGCGCAGGCACGGCAGTCGGGCCAGCCGCACGATCTTCTGCTGACCGATATTCTGATGCCGGTGATGGATGGTGTGTCACTCGCGCTTCTCGCCGCGCGCGATATGCCCTCGCTGCGGATCATGCTGATGACGGGTTACTCCGATCAGCGTGAGCGCGCGCATGGGCTGGACGCCATCATCGACGACATTCTGCTCAAGCCCTTCACGCTCGACGAACTTGTCATGCGCGTTCAGGCCGTGCTCGAAGGTGCATGAAGTATTTTTTCGATGAGTAGATTTTCCGTCGAGGCAGCTAAAAAGCCGTCATGACCCGGCTTGTCCGGGTCATCCACGTCTTTTTTCTTCACTTCAGGTGTGCCCCAAGACGGTAGATGGCCCGCATAAAGCGGGCCATGACGGTTCGGGATTAACGGGCCTGCAGACAGGTTCCTAAAACCGTTTCAGCAGCCGGTCGAGATAATCGAGCTCGATCTGCGGGCGGCCGAGTTCCATTGCGCGCTCCCTTAACTCCTTCAGAATCCGCTGCGCGCGCTGCGTGTCGATCTGGTCGGGAACGGCCGTGCTGTTCCGGTCGGACGGGCTTCCTCGCGTGGGCCGCCCGAAGGGATCCTTTCCCGACGAGCTTTGCGCCGAGCCCTTTGCGGTGCCGTTCTGCATCAGCTTGTCGGCGAGCGCCTGCGCGCCCTTCTGCATGCTCTGGATCGCTTGCCCCTGCGAGCCGGTGGCGCGGTCCGCCCGGCCGGCATCGAGCCGGTCCTTCGCGTCCTCCATTGCCTGGCCGGCTTCAAGGAGTGCTTCGGGCGGTTCGGCGCCCTTTTCCTTCAGCAGACTGAGGATTTTGTCGAACTCTTCCTTGAGCTTCTCCTGCTCTCCGGAAAGCTCATCGAGCGGGTCTTCGCCGGTGTCGAGGCCGAGTTTCCTGTCGGCCTCCGGATCGCGGCGCAGCCGTTCAAGCTCGCGGAAGGTGCGGTCCATCAGGTCGCGCTGCTTGCCGATCGTCTGGCCGAGATCGTCGATGGCCTTTGCCATTGCCTCGTCGGCGGGGCTCGCCGGGCCCTGTTCGCCGGGCATCTGCAGGTTCTCCAGGATCGACTGGAGCCGGTCGAGCATCGCCTGCGCCTGCTCGCGCGCGCCGCTCCGCGCGAGTTCGCCGATCGCCTCCATCATGGCTTCGAGCTCGCCGCGTTCGACGGTCTGCGTTTCGCTGTCGGGAAATTCGCTCAGCAGCAGCTTGTCCTCGGTGGGCTGCAATTTGGCGACCGCTTCCATGTAGCGGTTGAAGGCGTCCTTCAGTTCCTCCATCAGCCGGTCGATTTCTTCATTGCCGGCCCCCTCGGCCAGCGCGTCGGCGAGCGCCTTGCGCGCATCGCGCAGATCGCGCTCGGCGAGCGAGAGGTCGCCGTCCTCGATGCGCAGCGCGACGGACCAGAGCAGATCGAAAATACCCGTGAGGTCGGTGTCGCGCGTCGCCTCCGTCAGCCGCCAATAGGCCGCGCGCAGCGAGAGATAGACCACCTTGTCCTCGATATAGCGGTCGGCATCCTGCGTGAAATTGTCGATGAAGCGCGCAACGCTTGCGCCCGCACGCGGGTCGA
>JAGUWA010000088.1 GCA_020062605.1 Parvibaculum sp.
CGGCTTGCCCATCTGCTGGCGACGAAGCGCGCCTGGCCGGGGCAGATCCTCGCCGTGACCTTTACCAACAAGGCGGCGCGCGAAATGCGCGAGCGCATCGGCGGGCTCATTGGCGGCGCCGTCGAGGGCATGCAGTGGCTCGGCACCTTCCATGCGCTGGGCGCGAAGATGCTGCGCCGCCATGCGGAACTTGCGGGGCTGCGCTCCGACTTCACCATTCTCGACGCCGACGACCAGGTGCGTCTGATGAAGCAGATCATCCAGGCCGAAGGGATCGACGAGAAGCGCTGGCCCGCGCGCCAGCTCGCCTCCTATATCGACGGCTGGAAGAATCGCGGCCTCGCCCCCGACAAGGTGCCCGCCGGCGAGGCGCAGGCCTTCGCGAACGGCAAGGGCGGCGAGCTTTATGCCGCCTATCAGGCGCGCCTGAAGGTGCTGAACGCGGCCGACTTCGGCGACCTGCTGCTCGAAGTGCTGACGATCTTCCAGAACCACCCGCAAGTGCTCGCCGAATATCAGGAGCGCTTCAAATACATGCTGGTGGACGAGTACCAGGACACCAACGTCGCGCAATATCTGTGGCTGAGATTGCTGGCGCAGAAGCACAGGAACATCTGCTGCGTCGGCGACGACGACCAGTCGATCTACGGATGGCGCGGCGCGGAAGTGGACAACATTCTCCGCTTCGAGAAGGACTTTCCCGGCGCGAAGGTGATCCGCCTCGAACGCAACTACCGCTCGACGGCGAACATCCTCGGCGCGGCCTCGGGCCTCATCGCCGCGAACGAACAGCGCCTCGGCAAGACGCTGTGGACGGAGACGGAAGGAAACGAGGGCGAGAAGATCAAGATCGCCTCCTACTGGGATGGCGAGGAGGAAGCCCGCTCCGTGGCCGAGGAAGTGGAACAGTTGCAGCGGCAGGGGCATTTGCTGCGCGACATGGCGATCCTGGTCCGCGCCTCGTTCCAGATGCGCGAATTCGAAGACCGCTTCATCAATCTAGGCATTCCCTACCGCGTGGTCGGCGGGCCGCGCTTCTATGAGCGCGCGGAAATCCGCGACGCCAACGCCTATCTCCGCCTTGTCGCACAGCCCGACGACGGATTGGCTTTCGAGCGCATCGTGAACCGCCCGGCGCGCGGCATCGGCAAGGTCGCGCTGCAGACGATCATGGAGGCGGCGCGTATGCAGGGCATATCGCCCTACCGCGCCGCGAGGATGCTGACCGGAACGGAAGAACTGAAACCCGCGGCGAGACGCGCGGTGGCGAATTTCGTGGAAATGGTCGAACGCTGGCGCGCTCTGGTCGGCGGACTTCCGCATACGGAACTTGCCGAGATCATTCTCGATGAGTCCGGCTATACCGAGATGTGGCAGAACGACAAATCGGCGGACGCACCCGGCAAGCTCGAGAATCTGAAGGAACTCGTGCGCTCCATGGAGAGCCATGACGACCTCGCGAGCTATCTGGAACATATCTCGCTGGTGATGGAATTCGAGCAGAACGAAACCGCCGACAAGATCAACCTGATGACGCTGCACAGCGCCAAGGGGCTGGAATTCGACACGGTGTTCCTGCCCGGCTGGGAGGAAGGCCTGTTCCCGCATCAGCGCTCGCTGGACGAGAACGGTCTCGCCGGCCTCGAAGAGGAACGTCGCCTCGCCTATGTCGGCATCACGCGGGCGAAGCAGCGCGCCTATATCTCCTTCGCCGCGAACCGCCGCATCCATGCACTGTGGCAGAGCTCCATCCCGTCCCGCTTCGTCGATGAACTGCCGAAACATCATGTCGAGGTGACGGAAAACGCGATGGCGGGCGCGCGCTACCAGAATTACGGCCAGAGCCGCTTCGCGCAGGACTTCGCGCGCGGCAGCGACTATTCGAGCCCCGGCTGGCGGCGCGCGCAGGCGAACTCGGAAATACGCACCAAGCCACCCGCCTATGAAGCGCAGGCGGAACTCGTTGCCACATCCGACCCCTCCGCCGCGAGCTACGGCGCGGGCGAACGCGTCTTCCACCAGAAATTCGGCTACGGCCATGTGGCGGAGATCGACGGCAACAAGCTCACCGTGGATTTCGACAAGGCAGGCCGGAAGAAGGTGATCGACAGTTTTCTGGAGCGGGCGTGAGGGTGGCGGGCTTTCTTTCTCCACAGTGCCATCGCGGCGAAAGCCGGGACCCATTGGCTCCCTCAGCAAGAGCGATTGTACGCGACGTCGGCGTTGATGCTTTGCATGAAACGCTGCGGCAAGAGGCGCTGCGAGTGGGTCCCGGCTTTCGCCGGGATGACATGTTTGTTTTGGGGGATGCCGTAGATTGACCTCCCTCTGGAAACTTTCCTTCACCGTTCCTCACGAAGCGGCGGAGACTTTCTCCGATGCGCTGGAAGCCGCGATCTGGCCGGAAGTGCTCGCCGTCTCGATGACGGAAGCCGAGCCCGGAACCTCGCCGCTCGTGCAGACGGCCTCCGAATGGAACGAGGTGGAAGCGCATGGGACCTGGCGGATCGAGGCGCTTTATGCCGAAGCGCCGGATGAGGGGACGCTCCGTGAGCTGATCGCCCGCGTCGAACAGGAAACCGGCGCGCCGGCGGACGGTTTCCTGATCGAGCCTGTTCCCGATGAAGACTGGGTGACGCGCTCGCTCGAAGGGCTCGAACCCGTGCGCGCCGGGCGCTTCTTCGTCCATGGCAGCCATGATGCGGCGAAACGGCCCGCCGGCACGATCCCCCTTCTCGTCGATGCAGGACAGGCCTTCGGCACTGGCCACCACGAAACGACGGCGGGCTGCCTCGAATATATTTCCGAACTTGTGAAGCCGGGCGTGCCCGTGAACGCGCTCGACATCGGCACGGGAACGGGCGTGCTCGCCATCGCCATCGCGAAGCTTGCGCGTGTGAACGTGCTCGCCTCCGATATCGACCCCCTGGCCGTGAAGGTGACGCGGGCGAATGCGCGCGCGAACGGCGTCGCGCCCTTTATCGGCGCCGTGACCGCGAAGGGCTTCGGCCACCAGGCGCTCCGCGCCCGCGCGCCCTACGATCTCATCGTGGCGAATATCCTCGCCCGCCCGCTCGTTTCGCTTGCGCCGTCCTTCCGGGCCAATCTGAGGCCCGGCGGCACGCTGATCCTGTCGGGCCTGCTGCGCACGCAGGAGGCGATGGTGCGGAGCGCCATGGGCCTGCAGGGGCTGAAGCTCGTTTCGCGGAAGCCGAAGGGCGACTGGGTGACGCTGAGGATGCAGGGCTAGCCCATTGCCCCCGCCGCGGCCGCCACTTACATTCTAGCCATGTTCCAGACCTATGAAGACAGCGCCAACCCGGCGCTCGGAAAGACCCGCGCCGCAATGCTCCGCGAGGAACTCGGCCGCCGCGGGCTCGACGGATTCCTGATCCCCCGCGCGGACGAGCATCAGGGCGAATATGTGCCGCCCCATGCGGAGCGCCTGCGCTGGCTGACGGGCTTCAATGGCTCGGCGGGCATGGCCATCGTGCTGAAGGACAAGGCCGCGATCTTCGTCGACGGACGCTACACGTTGCAGGTGCGCACCCAGGTCGACCTCGACACCTTCGAGGCGAAGCACCTGATGGACGAGCCGCCCGCGCGCTGGATCGAGGAGAACCTGCCCAAGGGCGCGAAGCTCGCCTACGACCCCTGGCTGCACACGATCGACGGCGTGGCGCGGCTCCGCAAGGCGGCGGAAAAGGCGGGCGGCACGCTGGTGCCGGTTAACACGAACCCGCTCGACGCCGTGTGGGAGGACCAGCCGGAACCGCCGGTGGCGAAAGTGCACCCCCACCCCATCGAGTATGCGGGCGAACCGGCGGCCGACAAGATCAGGCGCCTTGCCAGCGACCTCATGTCGGGCGACGCGGACACCGCCGTGCTGACCATGCCGGATTCGATTGCCTGGGCGTTCAATATTCGAGGGAGCGACGTGCCGCACACGCCGCTGCCGCTCTCCTTCGCGCTGCTGCATGAGGACGGCCATGCCGACCTCTTCATCGACGAGCGGAAGCTGGACGATGCGGCGCGCGTCCATCTCGGCAACATCGTGACCGTGCATCCGCGAGACGCGCTGGGCGCGGCGCTGGATGCGCTGGGCGCGGCGAAGAAGACGGTGCTGGTCGATCCCGCGACCTGCGCCTCATGGATTGAGGCGCGGCTCACCGCCGCCGGC
>JAGUWA010000359.1 GCA_020062605.1 Parvibaculum sp.
CCACCGAACGGGAAGGACGGACGTGAAGCTGCTTTATTTCGCCTGGGTCAGACAGAAAGCCGGTGTCGCGGAAGAAGACGTGACGCTGCCGGGCGATGTGCGCGACGTTTCGGGCCTCATTTCCTGGCTCAGGACGCGCGGCGAAGGATACGAAGCGGCCTTCTCGGACCTCTCGGTCATTCGCTGCGCCGTCGATCAGGAACATGGCCGCCTCGACACGCCCGTAGCGGGCGCCGCCGAGATCGCCTTCTTCCCGCCGGTCACGGGCGGCTGAGTTTCATGATCCGCGTGCAGACCGAAGATTTCGACATCGGTGCCGAGGTTACCGCGTTGACGGCGGGCCGCACCGATATCGGCGCGGTCGTCACCTTCTCCGGCCTTGTCCGCGATGCCAATGGCGGTTCCGTCGCCTCCATGGAACTCGAACACTATCCCGGCATGACCGAAAAGGAGCTCGCCCGCATCGAGCGCGAAGCGAACGGGCGCTGGCCCCTGCAAGCGAGTCTCGTTATTCACCGCGTCGGCAAACTTCAGCCCGGGGATAACATTGTTCTTGTCGTCGCCGCCTCCGCGCACCGGCAAGCGGCCTTCGAGGCGGCGTCCTTTTTGATGGATTACTTGAAGACCCGCGCCCCCTTCTGGAAGCGCGAGGACACCGGCGGCGAAGCCCGCTGGGTCGACGCCCGCGAGAGCGACGGCGAGGCAGCCGCGAAATGGAAAACGTGACGTTTTCATGACATTTCGATGACAGTCGGGGTGCTTTATCCCCGTTTTCCGCCGATTGATCCGCTTACAGATCATCCATGCTGGCACGAAAAAGGGCGGCCCGAAAGCCGCCCCGATTTGCCTCAGCCGTTGACGGCCTTCGCCTGCGTCTGGTGCGCATGCACCGCGGCGACATAGTCCTCATGCAGGTTCGCCGTGATCTCGCCGGGCGTAAACTTGTGCGGACCGATCTCGCCCACCGGCGTCACCTCCGCAGCCGTGCCCGTGATGAAACATTCCGAAAAACTCGGCAGCTCATCGGGCATGATGTGCCGTTCGACGATTTCATAGCCGCGCGCCTTCGCAAGTCCGATCACCGTCTGCCGCGTGATGCCGTCGAGGAAACAGTCGGGCTTCGGCGTGTGGATGACACCGTCCTTGACGAAGAAGATGTTGGCGCCAGTGGCTTCCGCGACATAACCGCGATAGTCGTACATCAGCGCGTCGGCATAACCCTTGTCCTCGGCCGCATGCTTCGAGATCGTGCAGATCATGTAGAGGCCTGCCGCCTTCGCGTGGGAAGGCGCTGTCTCGGGCGAGGGACGCTTGTACTGCGCGATGTCGAGGCGAATGCCCTTCTTGCGCTGCTCGGGATCGAAATAGGAGGGCCATTCCCAGGCCGCTACGGCGAAGTTGATCCTGTTCTTCTGTGCACTGACGCCCATCGCCTCGCTGCCGCGCCACGCAACCGGACGGACATAACCGTCCGTCAGCTTCTGCGCGCGGACCGCCGCGATGCAGGCTTCGTCGATCTCCTCGACGCTGTAGGGAATCTTGAACCCGAGAATCTCGGCCGACCGGATCAGCCGTTCCGAATGTTCGCGCAGCTTGAAAATTTCACCGCCATACATCCGGCACCCTTCGAATACGCAGCTTGCATAGTGCAGACCGTGGGTCAGCACATGCACCTTGGCGTCCGCCCAGGGAAGAAGCTCCCCATTGAACCAGATGAAGCCGTCGCGTTTGTCGAAGGGAATGTCTGCCATGACCCTGATTTCCTGGTGTATTTCCGTGGGCGCCGGACACGCCATCTGACGTCCCTTAACCCGTCGGCCCGCTTCACGGGAAATTTGCCGGAGACAGCCTTCTCGGGCGAACATCCTTTATAATATTGGTTGGCAGATTCGACCTGCCCGTCCTGGACGCCCATTCTGTCTCATGCAGTTTGCAACAGGTAGCACTTAGCGGAAAATATGTCAACATGGCTGACATAAAATGGTAGTACCCGCCAAATCTCTTGGAAAGCCCCCGGCTGACCGCCCTTCCGCCGCAGGCGACCGGTTGACCGAGGCGATCGAACTTCTGTTCTTCGCCTACAGGGACTTCATCAGCGACCCCGACGAGATCCTCGCCGAGTACGACTTTGGCCGGGCCCATCACCGCGTGGTGCACTTTGTGAGCCGCAATCCAGGCATCACGGTAGCGGAGCTTCTGAACATTCTGCGGATCACAAAACAGAGCCTCGCCCGTGTGTTGAAACAGTTGATCGAGCGCGGTTTCGTGGCGCAGGAGACGGGCAAGCAGGATCGCCGCCAGCGGCTTCTCTATCTGACGGCGTCCGGCCGCGAACTTGAGGAGCGTCTCGCCGCGCCGCAGCGTGCCCGCGTCGCCGCGGCACTCGAAAAGGCGGGACCTGGCGCGGAGGATGCCTGGCGTACCGTCCTGCTTGAACTTGTGAACGATGAAGACCGGACTGAAGTCGAACACCGGATCGCCAGGGCGCCGGTCGAACAACGCTGACCCCCGGCGGAGAGCAAATGGCACACACCGACGACATCGCAACGGCCAACCGGCAGGAGAGCGGGAAGACACCGCCCGCCGACGACGCGCCGCACATTCTGATCGTCGACGATGACCGGCGCATCCGCGAGTTGCTCAAGCGGTATCTTTCGGACAGCGGCTACCGCGTGACAACGGCCGAACATGCCGCCGAGGCAAGAGCACGCCTGGAAGGCATGGCTTTCGACCTCATCGTCATGGACGTAATGATGCCGGGCGAGAGTGGCCTCGATCTCACGCGTGATCTCCGCCGCACATCGAACGTGCCTATTCTCATGCTCACGGCACGTGGTGAGGCGAGCGACCGTATCGATGGCCTGGAACGCGGCGTCGACGATTACCTCGCAAAGCCCTTCGAACCACGAGAACTCCTGTTGCGGATCGGCACGATCCTGCGCCGCGCGCAGGCGCCGGGCGTGCGCAAGCACGATGAAATTTCGTTGGGACCATGCCGCTTCAATGTCACGCGCGGTGAGCTCTGGAGCGGCGACCGTCAGATCCGGCTGACCACACGCGAAGTGCAGCTCATGCGTATTTTCGCGGCCAATCCCGGCAAGCCCCTCTCGCGCCTCGACCTCTGCGACAACGAGGCGGCGGAACGCTCGATCGACGTTCAGATCAACCGGTTGAGGCGAAAACTCGAAGCCGACCCGAAGAACCCGCTTTACCTGCAAACGGTGCGTGGCGAAGGCTATGCGCTCATGCCGGACTGATGCAGAGATGATGGAAGCCGATACAAGTGAACACGCCGGCGCGACGCCTCCGCGCCAGTCGGCGTTATGGCGCGGCCTTCACCCCTTCCAGATTCTCAAGAAGGCGATGCCGCGCGGCCTTTACTGGCGTTCGCTCATCATCATCGTCGCCCCGATGGTGCTGCTGCAGTTCGTCGTGACCTATGTCTTCCTCGAGCGCCATTGGGCACTCGTGACGGAGCGGCTTTCCGCGAAAACCGTGGCGGAAGTGGCGCTTCTCTTGAACGAATATCAGGAGAATCCGACGCCAGAACGCGCGGCCCGCATTTCCGCGCGGGCGAGCCAGGCACTCGGCTTGCCGGTGGCTTTCCTGGACGGCGAGGAACTTCCCGAAGCGCCCTCGTCAACGACAGGTCTGCTCGCGGACTCTCTGAACGACGAACTGCGCCGCCGCGTCGCCCGCCCGTTCTGGATAAACACAGCGAACTACACAGACTACGTGGACATGAGAATTGCCTATGACGGCGGCGTCATGCGCGTTCTCACGCCCGCATCGCATGTCTACGCTTCGAACTCGCACATCTTCCTCGTGTGGATGTTCGGCACGTCCATCGTTCTGATCATCGTCGCTCTGCTTTTTCTAAGAAACCAGATACGTCCGATCGAAAAGCTCGCGGAAGCCGCAGAGTCATTCGGCATGGGCCGCGACATATCCAACTACCGGCCTCAAGGCGCGTCCGAAGTGCGCCGGGCCGCCAATGCCTTCATGGAGATGCGCGCGCGCATCCAGCGGCAGATCGAGCAGCGCACGGCCATGCTCGCCGGCGTCAGCCACGATCTGCGTACACCCCTCACACGCTTCAAGCTGCAACTCGCCATGCTCGGCGACAGCCCGGAACTCACCGATCTGCGCGCCGATGTCGCCGAGATGGAGCGCATGCTCGACGATTATCTCGAATTCGCGCGCGGGCATCAGGGCGAGGCATCCGAGGAGACCAACCTCGGCGAACTCATCGAGGAAGTGCGCGACGACAGCCTTCGCAAGGGACACGATGTACGGCTCGATCTGCACGGCGATCTCACCCTGCCGCTCCGCCGCAACGCCTTCAAACGCTGCCTCACCAATGTCATCGACAACGCAGGCAAATATGCAAAGCACGTTTGGGTAACCGCGATCCGCGATGCCGACAGCGACGAGGGCGGCATCATCGACATTCTCGTGGACGATGACGGACAGGGCATTCCCGAGGATCAACTCGAAGAAGTGTTCCGCCCCTTTTACCGCCTGGACGCGGCGCGAAACCTCGACACCGGCGGCACCGGCCTCGGCCTTGCCATCGCGCGCGACATTGCGCGCGGTCACGGCGGCGATATCACTCTCTCTCGCAGCCCCATGGGCGGCCTTCGGGCAATCATTCACCTGCCTGTGTAATTTAGGTCAATATCATTGACCTTTATCTGCCACTCGGGCTAGCCTCGCGGACAGATTGGCAGGGAGAAAACAGCATGGAAGTGCCCGCAATCGTCGCTGCATGGCAGGCCGCCTGGCAGAGTCTCGACCCCGAGCGGGTGGCGAGCCTCTACGCGGAGGAAGCAACGCATATGAGCGAGGTCGTCGTGGCGCGAATGAACCGTGCCGACGGCACGCTGAAGGGAGTGGATGAAATCCGTGCTTACGCTTCCGCCGCCACCAGCCAGCTCAAGAGCTTCCGGGCGGACCTTCTGGACGTGATCGCGGAGGAAACGCCGGACGGTGGCCGTGCGTCGGTCGAATACTGGCGGGTGGTGAACGGCGACGAGGTGGGCCGGAAGCGCGTCGTCGAAATTATCGAGTGGCGAGGAGACAAGATCACCGCCTGCCGCGTCTTCCACTTCTGAAAGCCTTCACGCCGCTTTGTCCTCGTCCGGCGTTTCCCGGCGTCTCCGTGGATCGAAGCGGGACAACCGTTCGAGCAGTTCCGAACCCTCGCGAAGGCGCCGGTCGAGTTCGGCCATCGTCTTCGACTGGTCTTCGCCATCGTCGAGCCAGACGCGAAAGGCCGCGCCCCACACCAGCGCAAGGCCGCGCACGCGCACCGAGCCTGCAATGCCGGAGGAATCGATGCCGGCCGCTTCCAGCATCCAGCCCATCGACTGCAGGAGCGGCCTCGCAAGCAGCGCCCCCGCCAGAGGATCTCGGCGCATATCGGCGGCAATGCGCCTCAACGCCGCCTTGTCCTCCGAAAGCGCGTCGAAGCGCATCATCAGCACATCGAAGAGACGGTCGCGCGCCGCCTCGCCGGACATGTCTTCCGCCGAAACGTCCTGCAGAACCTTTGCGTCGATCCGGCGTCCATAGGCCGCGAGGATTTGGACCTTGGAGGAGAAGTGCTTCGACAGTTCGGAGAGACTGACCTTCGCCGCTTTCGCAATATCGGCAAGCGAAAGCCCGGTCCAGCCGCGCGAGGCCGCAAGCCTCAGCGCCGCATTGACGATTTTCTCTTCCGGGTCGAGCTTGCGTGCCATCTTCTCTCTCCTGCCGAGAAAGCATAGGCAGTCCGGCCGCCTCTGGCGAGGGCCCCTACTTGCCGAGCGCCCTTGCTCTGTCACGCGCAGCCAGCGCGGCACGCCGCATCAGCGGCGACAATCCCCCCTCGCCCATCAACACGTCGAGCGCCGCGGCGGTCGTGCCGCCGGGCGATGTGACATTGGCCCGAAGCTCGGAGGCAGGCTCATTCATCCGGTGAAGCATTTCGCCCGAGCCGCTTACCGTCGCCCGCGCAAGCTTCATGGCGAGAGTTGCATCGAGCCCCAGCGCTTCGCCCGCCGCCGCGAGACACTCCACCATGTAGAAGACATAGGCCGGACCGCTACCCGACACCGCCGTCACGGCGTCAATCAGTCCCTCGTTCTCGACCCATCCAACCTCTCCCACAGCGGCAAGAAGTCGATCCGCGAGTTCCTTCTGTTCCGCCGTCACGCGCACATTGGCGCAAGCGACCGTAATTCCCCGGCCGATCGCGGCCGGTGTATTCGGCATGGCGCGAATGGCGCGAACCTCTGCACCCAGCATATCCTCCAACCGATGAAGCCCGATCCCCGCTGCGATCGAAAGAAAGACCGTATCCGCCGAAACGAGCGGTGCGAGTTCCGGCAGAACGTCGCCCACCGACTGCGGCTTCACCGCAAGAAGGACGAGCGCAGGACGCTTAGCAGCGATTTCCTGCACGGATGCGTTGAACGAAACCCCCTTCGCAGCAAGCTGCGCGATTTCAGCCGAAGGCGCGGGATCCCGCACTTCCACGAGCTGCGGCGCGAGCCCGTTGGCAAGCCAGCCCGAAAGCAGCGCGCCGCCCATCTTGCCCGCGCCCACAAGGACGAGCGGGCGTTCGAGTGAAAATGTCATGTCTGAAACCGTCGCTTACGGAAACCTTCGGGAAGGGCGCGCCGCCTCAGGCGCAGCCCTGCGTCTCGAACATGGCGGCGGTGATGGCCTCCTCGGCCGTCTTTCCCGCCCACATGACGAATTGCAGCGCCGGATAATAGCGCTCACTCGCCTCAACGGCGAGCCGCAGAAGCGCCTCGCACTGTTCCGGCGTGGCCGCAGCGCCGCCGCACAGAAGCAGGCTGTTGCGGTAGAGAACGACACCGTCGTCCGACCAGATATCGAAATGGCCGGACCAGAGCTGCTCGTTGATAAGGGTCAGCAGATGCCGCACCACGGGGCGCTTTTCAGGCGGCACGCGCAGATCGAGCGTGCAGGCAATGTGGAGGCCGGAAAGATCGTTCCGCCAGTTCAGCGAAAGCTGATAATCGCGCCACTCCCCGGCAACACAGATGTTGAGTTCGTCCTCATGGCTTCGCTCGAAGAACCAGTCCCGAATGGCGGCGACCTGTTCGAGAAGATCGAGCGGATTGCCGTCGAATTCCTCGGCCTCGGCAACAGTGCCTGACATTCCTTACCCCGCTCGGGCCCCACTCTCTGCGGCAGGAGAACACCGCCTGCAGGCCTATATCTTGTGGGTAACCCGTCCCTGAAACACCAGACAACCGTGCCCGATGCGCTGAGTCGACGCAACCCTTCGCGGGCAGGGACCCGTGGAAAACCGCAGGGAATCTGTGGAAAGCAGGAAGCTCAACCCAGCGGCGACGTATCGCCCTCGGGGCCTGGCGCTGTCGGATCGTCGTCATCGGCCATTTTCCGGGCGCCCTTCTTCGCGGCGGCGGCTTTGGGGGCTTTGGCGGCCTCAAGCGCGTCGATGCGTGCCTTCAGAGCCTCATTTTCTTCCCGCGCGAGTTGGGCCATGGCAC
>JAGUWA010000407.1 GCA_020062605.1 Parvibaculum sp.
CATGCCGGTCGCGCCTTCGGGGGCGCCGCAGCCCATGAGCACGTCCTCGACCTGGGCCGGGTCGATCTTCGCGCGCTCGATGGCATGCTTGATCGCATGGCCGGCCATGGCGGCGCCGTGAGTGTTGTTGAAACCGCCGCGGCCGGACTTGGCAAGGCCGGTGCGCGCGGTCGACACGATGACTGCTTCTCTGGACATGGACGGTCTCCCGAAGGGTTTAACTGGCTTAAAATTGCCGGGTTTGATGCTTGGCCGGTCCGGCGTTTGCCGCCTTTTTCTGGATGGTTCGGCCCAAGTTGAGGCGCACCATAAACGCCCCGGGAGGCGCATCAAAGCGGAATCTCGGTCATTTTCCGTAGGGGCGAAGCAGCTCAATTGTCTGATTTTGAACAAAGGGCCGCGCGAATCGCGTCGAATTCCGGGCGCTCCGGTGGCGAGATCGGGAGTGCCGCAATGTTGCCTTGAAATTTCCCCGTAACCGCCGCGTGCGGACCTGTATCGGGTCACATTCGTTTTCCATCTTGAGAGCGTTGAAGGCGAACCGCCAGGAACGCGGGCGCCGGGACCGTGAAATGGAAGGGGACTGAAGATGAAGCCGTTGACCCTCGTTGCCGCTCTTGGCCTCAGCACCGCGATCGCGACCGCGCTCGTGGCGAACACGGCCGCATCGGACCCGCTTCCCCTTCCCCGCCCGGCGGTGAGCGCGGAGATGCAGACGATCGAGATCGAGGAACGGATGATCACGGTCAGCGCCGTCGATCCCGCCGCGCCGCGCACGCCGGGCTATGGCGTGAACGATGCCGAGCGCGTCGTCTTCCCGATCTATTTCGCCGAAGGCTGGACCACCACGAACGACAAGGCGGAAGTGGCGCTGCGCGCCGCCGCCGAAGAGATCACCTATCGCGGCCTGCAGAACGTCACGGTGGCGCCTTCGCAAGCGGCGATGATGTCGTCCGATCTTTCGACGCAGCGCGAAGCCGAACAGCGCGCGGCGACCGTTGCCGCGACGCTCGAAAAATACGGCGTGCCGGAACGCTGGATCGCCGTGAAACCCTACGCGCTGTCGGGCGTTTAATTTCCACGAAGACTTCCCTCTTCGCGGCGGAACATTCCCTCCCCCTCGCATCCGCCGCGTTGCACGAAAGGCCCGGTGCCGTCCTCCCTCATCCCCCACCGGGGCGGCATCGGGCCCTTCACCCTCGCAGTATGACGGCCCGCCGCTCCTCCGGCGGGCCGTTTTCTTGTATCCAGAGCTCCGACGGTCTAGATAAAGCGCCATCGTCAGTTCCTTCTTCCCCCGGATGTTTGCAATGAGTTCAAGACAGGTCGATACGAGCGGCTTCGGCGCCTATGCGGGACCGGTGCTGCGCAACGAGGCGGGCGCCTTCACCTTCGAAATCGCCGACCATCACCTGAACGGCGCCGACAGGCTGCATGGCGGCATGATGATGACGCTCGCCGCCATCGTGCTCGGCGCGGTCGCAAGGGAAACGGCAGCCGAGAAAACTCCGGGCGCGACGGTGCGCCCGCTCTCGCTCAATTGCGATTTCGTGAGCGCGGGCGAGAAAGGCGACACGGTGGAAGGACGGGCCGACGTCACGCGCGCGACGCGCACCGTGCTCTTCATTTCCGGCGAGCTGCGTGTCGGCTCGCGCATGCTGATGACGGCGACCGGCGTCTATGCGATCAGCGGAGCGGAGAAAGCGTGAGACAGCCGCTCCCCTCGCCCGTGAACGTCGAGCCGCCGCAAGGCTGGAAGCCTTCGGACCTTCACGATCCTTTCGAAGCCTATGTGGGGCCGCTTTTCGAGCGCGAAGAGAATGGCGAACGCATCTTCGGTTTCATCGCCGATGAACGCCATGCCGACGAAACGGGCGCGGTACATGAAGGCATGCTCATGACGTTCGCCGATGCGTTTCTCGGCGGGGCGGCGCATCGCGGCGCGGGAGAGCGGTCGTGCGTCACACTCAGCCTGCAGGCGAGTTTCCTGACCGAGGCGAGAGCGGGCGACTTCATCGAGTGCCGCACGCGGATCGACCGTACGACCCGCGCCATCATTTTCGTCTCCGGACGCTTCAGCGTGGGCGAGGAAGACGTGATGACGGCGACGAGCCTCTGGAAGGTGCTCGGCGAGCGCTGAAGAGGCTCGCGCCGGGACACAATGATCGCTTGCGCGCGGCAGGCGGAACCGCTTTCCTATGGCCCAAGAAACGGACTTACATTCCAAGGGAGGCCGGTATGGCGATCAATTACGACAAGCTGATGAGCCTGAAAGCGGAAGGCCAGGAGTTCAGCTATGGCGACCGCGAAACGATGCTTTATGCGCTGGGCGTCGGCTTTGGACGCGATCCTCTGGACGAGAAGGAGCTGCCCTTCGTCTATGAAAAGAACCTGAAGACGGTGCCGACGCTCGCGACCGTGATCGCATGGGGTGCCGGCGCCATCGGCGACAGCGGCATCAACTATGCGATGGTGGTGCATGGCGAGCAGCGCCTGAAACTCTACAAGCCGCTTCCCATCGCCGCGAAGCTTCTTGCCGACAGCCGCGTCGTCGGCGCCTGGGACAAGGGCGAAGGCAAGGGCGCGATCATCGTCACGGAGACGGACCTCACCGAGAAGGGCGGCGACAAGCTCTGCACACTGACGTCCACGATTTTCGCGCGCGGCGATGGCGGCTTCGGCGGCCCTCGCGAAGGCGCGCCGGAACCGCACAAGCTGCCCGAGCGCGAACCAGACATGAGCGTGGACGCGGAAACGAAGCCCGACCAGGCGCTGCTCTATCGCCTCTCCGGCGACCGCAATCCGCTTCACTCCGATCCGGAATTCGCCAAGGCTGTCGGCTTTCCCAAACCGATCCTGCATGGTCTGTGTACGTATGGAACGTGCTGCCGTGCGATTATTTCAGGCGCGCTCGACTACGATCCGACGCAGATCACGGGCTTCGATGTGCGTTTTTCGGCACCGGTTTTTCCGGGCGATACGGTCACCGTCGACATCTGGAAGGACAAGGGAGAGATCTCCTTCCGGGCGCGCGTGAAGGAACGCGACGCGGTCGTCATCAACAATGGCAGATGCTCGCTGAAGAGCTGAGGCGGGGATAAAGAGGCCCGAAACGGCGCAACTGTCATCGAAATGTCACGATAGCGTCACATACGAGAATCCGGGCAAATCCGGGACCGGCGTTCTGTTCACGGTTGAACAGGCCGGGGGATAAACCAGGGGCCGGGCGGGGATAAACCGTCCGGCCCTTTTTGCGGCAAAAAAAAGATGTCCCCAGTTTCAGACAATTCAGACGACGACCCAGCGGACTTATCCCCGGCGCTCACGGTCAACCCTCCGTTCACGGAGGAAATCAGGCCAGGCGAGACGGGCGATCCTCAAGACCCGCTGTCGCGGATGGAGCGGCTCATCGCGGCGGGCGACCGCGAGGGCGCGCTTGCCCATGCGCGCGAGGCTGCCACCGCAC
>JAGUWA010000378.1 GCA_020062605.1 Parvibaculum sp.
CGCGCCGTGGTCGCGACGACATAATCGAGACCGGCAACCGCATCCGCCGTGCGGTCAAACAGCTGCACATTGTCGATCACGATATCGGCACCGGAAGCGGCCGCGCGGGCGCGCTCGTTCGGCCAGCCGTCGCGCGGACGCACGATCCGGAGGTCCGTGAGGCCGAAATTGAGCATGGCGCGTGCCGCCGTACCGATATTCTCGCCGAGCTGCGGCGCGACGAGAATGACGGCGGGCCCCGGCGAGGGGGCCGCGATCTCATTTTTTGTGCGATCTGTTCCGGCCATGCCGCTCCGTCAATTCGGGTGGGGTAAAGCTGCCGCGCGGTCAATAAGCGATTGCCTGTCTTTAATCAATCGTCCCGCAATGTTATAGGGAGGTAGGCCGGTTCCAGGCCCCTCCGCGCAGCGCCCCAATGTCTCCCTGCGCGCGCCCGTTGCTCGTATGTCACCTGTCGAAGGACCCCCCATGCCGAAGATCAAAGTCGCAAACCCCGTGGTCGATCTCGATGGCGATGAGATGACCCGGATCATCTGGCAGATGATCAAGGACAAGCTGATCTTCCCCTATCTGGACCTCCAACTCGACTATTACGACCTCGGCATGGAGCACCGCGACGCCACCGACGACAAGGTGACGGTCGATGCGGCCGAAGCGATCAAGCGGCACGGTGTGGGCGTGAAATGCGCCACCATAACGCCGGACGAGGCGCGCGTTACGGAATTCAAGCTCAAGAAGATGTGGAAGTCGCCGAATGGCACCATCCGCAACATTCTGGGCGGCACCGTGTTCCGCGAGCCGATCATCTGCCGCAACATTCCGCGCCTCGTGCCCGGCTGGACGGAACCGATCGTGATCGGCCGCCACGCTTTCGGCGACCAGTACAAGGCAACCGACGTTCTCATTCCCGGCAAGGGCAAGCTGACGCTGAAATGGGTGTCGGAGGACGGCAAGGAGAGCATCGAGGAAGAAGTCTTCAACTTCCCCGGTAGCGGCGTCGCCATGGGCATGTACAACCTCGACGATTCGATCCGTGACTTCGCTCGCGCCTGCATGAAATACGGCCTCGACCGGAAATACCCGGTCTATCTTTCGACCAAGAACACGATCCTCAAGACCTATGACGGGCGCTTCAAGAATCTTTTCCAGGAAATCTACGAGAAGGAATTCAAGAGCGACTTCGATGCGGCGAAGATCACCTATGAGCATCGCCTGATCGATGACATGGTGGCCTCGGCCATGAAGTGGTCCGGCGGCTATCTCTGGGCTTGCAAGAACTACGACGGCGATGTGCAGTCGGACTCGGTTGCTCAGGGCTTCGGCTCGCTCGGCCTCATGACCTCCGTGCTTCTGACGCCGGACGGCGACATCATGGAAGCCGAAGCCGCGCATGGCACGGTGACACGGCACTACCGCGCGCATCAGCGCGGCGAGGAAACCTCGACCAACTCCATCGCCTCGATCTTCGCCTGGACACGCGGCCTCACGCATCGCGCCAAGCTCGACGGCAACGACGCGCTGGCGGAGTTCGCGCACAAGCTCGAGAAGGTCTGCGTCTCGACGGTGGAAAGCGGCTACATGACGAAGGATCTCGCGCTCCTCGTCGGCTCCGAGCAGAAGTGGCTATCGACGGAAGGCTTCCTCGACAAGGTGGCGAGCAATCTCGAAAAGGCGCTGGCCAAGGCGAGCTGAGCCGAACGCCGCATTACGCAGAAAAGACAAAGGCCCGGCAATACCGGGCCTTTTCTATGTCAGGAAGACGCGACGCTGGCTCAGGCAGCGCCCGCGAGTTCGTTCATGGCGGCACGCACCGCATCGAGCGCGGCATCGGCTTTCTCGGCTTCCGGCCCACCGGCTTGCGCCATGTCGGGACGCCCGCCTCCGCCCTTGCCGCCCATCGCCGCAGCACCCGCCTTCACGAGTTCGACCGCGTTGAGCCGAGAGGTGAGGTCTTCGGTAACACCGACCGCGATTGCACCCTTGCCGTCTTCCGACACCGCTACATAGGCGACGACGCCGGAACCAATCTTCTTCTTGCCCTCGTCGATGAGGCCGCGCAGATCCTTCGGGTTCACGCCGTCGAGCTTTCGCGCAATGAGCTTCACGCCGCCGAGTTCTTCCACTGGCGCCTCCGCCGCGCCGCCAGAGGCAGCGCCCCCGCCCATGGCGAGCTTCTTCTTTGCCTCCGCGAGCTCGCGCTCGAGACGCTTGCGTTCCTCCATCAGCGAGACGACGCGGGAGGGAACGTCTTCCGGCGCGATGCGCAGAGCACCCGCGGCTTCCTTAAGCGTCCGTTCCTGCTCCACGAGATAGCGCCGCGCGCCCTCGCCCGTCAGCGCCTCGATGCGGCGGATGCCGGAGGCGACCGCGCTCTCGCTCACGATCTTGAAGATCGCGATGTCGCCGACCCGGCGCACATGCGTACCGCCGCAGAGCTCGACCGAATAGGTGCCGTTGTCCTTCGCCTCGTCGAGCCCCATCGCGAGCACGCGAACCTCGTCGCCGTATTTCTCACCGAAAAGCGCGAGCGCGCCCGCCGCAATGGCGTCGTCCGGCGTCATCAGCCGCGTCGAAACTTCCGCGTTCTGACGGATCACGCGGTTCACGATCGTCTCGACCTCGGCGATCTCTTCAGCCGTCATCGGTTTCGGATGGCTGAAGTCGAAGCGCAGCCGCTCCGGCCCGACCATCGACCCCTTCTGCGTGACATGAGGCCCTAGCACGCGGCGCAGCGCCTCATGCAGCAGATGCGTCGCCGAATGATTGGCCCGCGTCGCATCGCGCAAGCTCTTGTCGACCTTCATCTCGACGATGTCGCCGACCGCGAGCTGTCCGCGCGCGAGCTTGCCGAGATGCACATGCATGTCGCCGAGCTTCTTCACCGTGTCGATAACGGGAAACTCCGCGCCATCCGCCGAGAAAATGATACCTGTGTCGCCGACCTGGCCGCCGGATTCGCCGTAGAACGGCGTCTGGTTGGTGATGATCGCAGCCTCCTCTCCCGCCGCGATCTTCCCGACCGGCTTGCCATCGACAAGAAGCGCGACGACCTGGCCTTCGGCGATTTCCGTTTCGTAGCCGAGGAATTCGGTGGCGCCGGCCTTCTCGCGCAACTCGAACCAGACAGCTTCCGTCGCCTTTTCGCCGGAGCCCGCCCAGGCCGCGCGCGCATCCTGGCGCTGCTTCGCCATCGCCGCGTCGAA
>JAGUWA010000033.1 GCA_020062605.1 Parvibaculum sp.
GTGTCGAGCCCCGCGCTCACCAGCAGCGAGAGCGTCGTGTCCTCGCGCCGCGGCAGCACCAGCGTCAGCCCGCCGGGCCAGAACCGCCTCGCGAGCACCTCCGCTTCCCTATTGAAAACACAATGCTTTTCGGCCTCATCAAGGTTCGCCACATGCACGATCAGCGGGTTGAAGCGCGGCCGTCCCTTCGCCTCGAAGATGCTCGCGACGGCTTGGTCGTCCGTCGCATCGGCACCCAATCCGTAGACCGTCTCCGTCGGAAAGGCGACAAGCCGTCCCTCGCGGATTGCCTCGCCCGCCTGTCTGATCGCTTCCGCCGTCGCCTTCAGGCACTGCGCCAAAATACCATTCCTTCACCCGGTACACAGACGCGGGAGAATACAGTAAAAGCCCGCAAACAAGCCCTTCCCCCGTCTCTTTTCGCGTCCCAGGAGCCTACATGACATATCGCCCGCCCGTCCGCGACATGGCCTATTTGCTGAATGAGGTCGCGGGCCTCAAGGACCTCCTGGGAACCGGACCCTTCGCGGATGTCTCCACCGATCTCGTCGAAGCGGTGATGGAGGAGGGCGCCAAGCTCGCCGCCGATGTGCTGGCGCCGCTCAATCGCCCGGGCGATGCCGAAGGAGCGAAGCTGAAAAATGATGGCGTTTCAGTACCTTCGGGCTTCGCGGATGCCTACCGCAAATGGGTCGAGGGCGGCTGGGGCAGCCTTGCGGCGACGCCCGAATTCGGCGGGCAGGGGCTTCCCGTCGCGCTCTCTGTCGCCATGCAGGAAATGTGGAATGCGGCCTGCATGTCCTTTGGCCTGTGCCCGATCCTCTCTCAAGGCTCCATCGAGGCGTTGACGGCCCACGGCACGGACGAGCAGAAGCAGCTCTATCTCGCAAAGCTCATCTCGGGCGAGTGGACCGGCACCATGAACCTCACCGAGCCGCAGGCAGGCTCGGACCTCAACGCCTTGAAGGCAAAGGCAATTCCGCAAGGTGACGGCACCTACCGCATCACCGGCACCAAGATCTTCATCACCTATGGCGATCACGACATGGCCGAAAACATCGTCCATCTCGTGCTCGCGCGCTTGCCCGACGCACCGGCTGGCACCAGAGGCATATCGCTCTTCCTCGTGCCGAAATTCCTCGTCAATGCGGACGGCACGCTCGGTGCGCGCAACGATGCTTACTGCATCGGTCTTGAAGAGAAACTCGGCATCCATGGCAGCCCCACCTGCGTCATGTCCTATGGCGAAAACGGCGGCGCCGTCGGCTGGCTCATCGGCGAGGAAAATCGTGGCCTTGCCTGCATGTTCACGATGATGAACAACGCCCGCCTCCTTGTCGGCACGCAGGGTGTCGCCATCGCCGAGGCGGCCTATCAGCACGCGCTCGCCTATGCGAAGGACCGCAAACAGGGCCGCCCGCTTGGTTCCGATCTCGCGGCGGGCGAAATGACGCCAATCATCGAGCATCCCGATATCCGCCGCATGCTGCTCACCATGAAGGCGATGACGGATGCCTCACGTGCCATCTGCTACGCGACGGCGGTCGCCATCGACGGCGCGCATGCCGGAGATAAGCGCGAGGAAGCGCAGGCCCGCGCCGATCTGCTGACGCCGATTGCAAAATCCTTCTCCACCGATGCCGGCGTCGAAACCGCCTCCATCGGCGTGCAGATCCATGGCGGCATGGGCTTCATCGAGGAAACGGGTGCCGCCCAGTTCCTCCGCGATGCGCGCATCCTGCCGATCTACGAAGGCACGAACGGCATTCAGGCGATCGACCTCGTGACGCGCAAGCTCCCGCTCGGCAATGGCGACGTCGCATGCGCCTTCATTGCGGAAATGCGCGACACCGCGAAGGAAGCGCGTTCTTCCAACGACAAGGTGATGACGGGCATCGGTGCGGCGCTTGACGATGCGCTCGATACGCTCGACAAGGCCACGGACTACATGCTCGCGAATCTGAAATCGTCGCCGAACGATTGTCTTGCGGGTGCAACGCCTTATCTGCGCCTCTTCGGCACGGCGGCCGGCGGGCACTACCTCACCCGCGCGGCGATGGGGAACGGCGCCGCCGCGCGCCGCGAGATCGCGCAATTCTATGCCGCGAATA
>JAGUWA010000053.1 GCA_020062605.1 Parvibaculum sp.
GAGCGGCGCCGTGGCCATCAGCGCGCCGACCGTGCCGATGGAAATCTGCAGGCCCGACAGCATGGCGAAGCGGTCCGCCGGGAACCAGCGGCGGTAGATCATGAGCGGGCCCATGAGCATGGCCGAACAGCCGAGCCCCATGAGCACGCGGGCGAGCGTGAGCCCCGCCTCGCTCCTTGCCGCGGCGAAGACGAAGCAGCCGAGAATGGCGACGCCGACCGAACCGATCATGGTGATCCGCGCGCCATAGCGGTCGAGCAGAATGCCGACCGGGATCTGCGCCACGGCGAAGGAAAGGAAGAAGGCCCCCGACAGAATGCCGAGCCCCTCGGGCTGAAGGCCGAGATCGGCGGCGAGATCGGGCGCGATGACGCCGGTCGACGAGCGCAGGAACTGGCTCACCGTGTAGACGAGGCACAGAATGCCGACGAGCGAGACGACATAGAGGCGGGAAGCAGGCTTGGGGGCGTCGGACATGGCCGGGATTAAGGGGGAATCCGGCCGTCTCCGCCAGTGCCAATTTCGCAAAGCTTTCTTGTCTTTCCACCCTCCCCTTGGGGGAGGGTCGACAATTTGTGAGCGTCAGCGAAACAAATTTCGGGGCGGGGTCACTGCGTATCCTCGTCCCCCGCCCCAAACGGTCTTCGACCGTTTGACCCTCCCCGAGGGGAGGGTGGGAGCGAGGACGTTCACGGCATCGCGACTTGCCCCGCCCGCATGAGCCTCTATCCTCGTGCAATCCCAATTTGTTCCGGAGGATCCCCCGCATGAAGACGAACAGGATTGCCGCGACCGCCGCCGCCCTCGCCTTTCTCGCGAGCCCCGCGCTCGCCGCCGATACCTACAAGATCGACACCTCGCATGTGTATGTCGGCTTCGAGGTCGACCATCTCGGATTTTCGACCACCTATGGCCGCTTCAACGATGTGAGCGGCACGATCGAGTTCGACGAGGAGAACCCGGAAGCGAGTTCCGTCGAGGTGAAGATCGATCCGGCAAGCGTCGATACCGGACACAAGGAGCGCGACGAACATGTGCGCGGGGAAGACCTGCTGAACGTCGCCGAATATCCCGAGATGAGCTTCAAATCGACGTCGATCGAACGGACGGGCGAGAAGACAGGCAAGATCACCGGCGACCTCACCCTTCATGGCGTGACGAAACCCGTAACGCTCGACACGAGTTTCACCCGGAAGGGCACCTATCCGATGACCGAGGAGAAGATCGAGGTGATCGGCTTCAACGCCACGGCGACGCTGAAGCGGTCGGATTACGGCATGGACAAGTTTATTCCGATGGTCGGCGACGAACTGCCGGTCACGATCTCCTTCGAGGCGCATAAGCAGTAAGGCCGCCTGACAACCCGCATGGCCCGCTGCTTTAATAGTTAGGCCGGCGGGCCGTGTCGGCTCTTGTCCGGCCCGGAACGGCCTATCCGCCCGCTTTTCCGCAGCCGCGAAGGAAACCTTGTGGAAAAGGGCCCGAGCGGCTATAACGCGGCCAATTTTCCGGCCGCCCCCGCGCCCTCTGACTTCGCGAGGCTGGGCCGCTGGATTCCCTATTTGCCGCGTTTTTCGGACGGAAGGCCCCCTTTTCATATCGGGCGGCTCCTTTCCTGAAAACGCCCATGCCCCGGCGGAACATATGTCTATTCGGAATATCGCGATCATCGCCCATGTCGACCATGGGAAGACGACGCTGGTCGACCAGCTCCTGCGCCAGTCCGGCACCTTCCGCGACAACCAGCAGGTTGCCGAGCGCGTGATGGATTCGAACGACCTGGAGCGCGAGCGCGGCATCACCATTCTCGCCAAATGCACCAGCGTCGACTGGGAGCAGGACGGCGCGCATACCCGCATCAACATCATCGACACGCCGGGCCATGCCGACTTCGGCGGCGAGGTGGAGCGCATCCTGTCGATGGTGGACGGCGTGGTGCTGCTGGTGGACGCGGCCGAGGGCCCGCTGCCGCAGACGAAATTCGTGACCTCGAAGGCGATGGCGCTGGGCCTCAAGCCCATCGTGCTCATCAACAAGGTGGACCGCCCGGACGCGCGCGC
>JAGUWA010000294.1 GCA_020062605.1 Parvibaculum sp.
TAGAAGGCGCGCCAGGGACCGGACTCCGCCTGATAGCCGAGCTGCTCCAGCGCATCCGCCTGCAGGTGGCGGGCGTCCGCATTCGCCGGATCGGCAAAGACGAGATGGTTCACGAGTTCCGCCACCCAGCGGTAATCGCCTTTCGCGAACGCGGCCCGCGCCTTTTCGAGGAGCGCCGCGGCGCCACCCGCAAGATCGACATAGCGCTTCGCAGCTTCGACGGGGGGATGCTTGTGAAGGTTTGCGGGGTTGCCGTCGAACCAGCCGAGGTAACGCTGATAGACGGCCTTCGCGTTGTGATTGAGCGTGCCGTAATAGCCGCGCGTGTACCACTCGGCGGCGAGCGTCGGCGGGAGCGCGATCGCCTCGGCGATCTCGAGCGGCGTGAGGCCGTGATTGGCCATGCGCAAGGTCTGGTCGTGGATATATTTGTAGAGGTCGCGCTGCTTCTTCAGAAAGGCGACGGCCGCATCCGATCCCCAGCGCGGCCAATGATGGCTAGCGAAGAGGACATCCGTTTCCTTCGCGAAAAGCTCGATCGCCTCGTCGATGTACCAGCTCCAGGATTTCGCATCGCGCACCTGCGCACCGCGCGGCGTGTAGATGTTGTGGAGGTGGCAGGAGCAGTTCTCGGCCATGCAGAGCGCCTTGAACTGCGGGAAGTAGAAATTCATCTCGGCGGGCGCCTCGGTGTCGGGCGTCACCTGGAAGACGATTTCGATGCCGTCGACGACGATCTTCGTGCCGGTGACGGAAATGCTCTCCGTCGGCGGCACGAGGCTCACCTGCCCCATCGACACCGTCTTGCCGAGGCCAGCATCGACATGGCCCTTCGCGTTGCGCGGCAGGAGCGCGCCATACATGTAAGTCGCGCGGCGGCCCATGGCATTGCCCGCGAGCACGTTCTCGCTCACCGCTTCCTCCAGGAACCCCTCGGGCGCGATGATGCGCAGGCCCTTTTCGATATCTTCGTCGGAGAGCACACCCTTGATGCCGCCATAGTGATCGACATGGCTGTGGGTGTAGATGACGCCCACGACGGGCTTGTCGCCCCGGTGCTTGCGCATCAGCGCGAGCGCGGCGGCGGCGGGCTCGGCCGAGATCAGCGGGTCGATGACGAGATAGCCGGTGTCGCCCTCGATGAAGGTGATGTTCGAAAGATCGAAGTTGCGGACCTGATAGATGCCTTTCGTGACCTCGAAAAGGCCGTGAATGGAATTCAGCTTCGCCTGGCGCCAGAGGCTCGGGTTCACCGTGTCGGGACAATCGCACCCCTCGCCCGCAAAGGCGAATGTGCCCATATCCCAGACGGCGTGCCCCGCCTCGTTCAATACTTTCGCATCGGGGATGGTGGCGATGAAGCCGCGCTTCACCAGCTCGAAATCGGCGCCAGTATCCGCGGGGAGCTGCCTTGCGAATTCCGCGAGCGCGCGTTTCGTTGCCTCTGTGGCGTCCTTCGGCTGTTCCATGACGTTCTCCCCCGGCTATCCTTTGCGGATCGGGCGCCTCGTGGCGGGCGCGCTCGTGCAATGTGGCGGGAGAGTATATCGCGGAGGCAGCCGGACCAAGCGAAGCCGCTGGCGCGTCAGGCGGATGGCAGGGACAGGTCGAAATGCGAAAGGAGGAAGATCATCTCGATTTCGTCCCCCGTGAGGCTCAACGGCGCGAGCAGAAGCTCGGCGGCGATGAAGGACTTGCCTTCATGCAGAACCTCGCCCGTCCCGCGAAGGGGCACACCCATGTCGATCATTGTCCGCGTCGCGCCTTCCCAGCGCTGCAGGACTTCCGGCGCCAGCACCGTGTGGAGCGGCCTCCGGTGGATGGGCCCGAAGACTTCCTCCATCTTCGGCGCGGCAAGCCGGGGAAAGAGTTCGGAGACGCCGCCCGAGCGGCGGATTTCGAAAAGCGAGAGATAAGGCACGAGGCGGGGAATTTCTTCCGGGCGGATGTCCGAGAGAAGCGGCATGGCCCGGCCCGCCGCCTTCTCGCGCCAATAAGCGAGGCCTTCGTTCAGCTCTGGATGGGCGAAGTCCAACTCGGCGTCGAGCGCAATGGGCGGGAGGGAGATCAAGCGCTTCCGCAAACCACCGTTGCCCATGCAGGTCTCTCCCCGTTTGGCGCTGCCGCCCAATCGCGGGTGCCCCCCGCGACAATTCGCGCAGCGTCCCATGAGACTAATCCGACCCAAGGCCTATAAAAACGCCAATTTTTTCAGGGTATTAGACTGGGGCCGCAAATGGCGCAGAACATCGCGGCACTATCCGCTCGAATGATATTGCGAAGCATTATTATTTATGTTTGAACAACGGCGGATGGCGAAGGCGTCCCAATGGTGCGACGATACGCCGGGAATAGATGGTGACGACATGATCGACGGTAAAGCGTTCTGCGGGCACGCAATTCTGCTCAAGCTTTGTTTTGCGGCGCTGGCCGGCGCGCTTTTCCTCGCTGCGCCCGCAATGGCGCAGGAGACCTCCGCCACGGAAACGACGCTCACCGGCACGGCGCCGGACGAAGGCGCCGGAGTGCCCGAAGGCACCATTGGCATCACGGAAGAAGGCCTGGAAGGCACCGCGGATGCAGAGGCCAGCCTCGCCCTGCCCACCGACCTCTCGCCCTGGGGCATGTTCCTCGCCGCCGACATCGTGGTGAAAGCCGTGATGATCGGCCTCGTCTTCGCGTCGGTCGTTACCTGGACGATCTGGTTTGCCAAGCGCATGGAAATTTCGCGCGCAAGCCGCCGCGCCAGATCCGCCTTCTCGACGCTTGCGGCCGCGACCTCGCTCGACGAAGCGGGCGCGGGCCTCGCGAAATCCAGAGGTCCGGTGACGATGCTCGCCGAGGCGGCCATACAGGAAGTCAGCCTCTCCGGCGACACGCCCGAAAAAGAAGGCGTGAAGGAGCGCATCGCCTGGCGCTTCCAGCGCATCGAGGCGAATGCCGCGCGTGAAATCGGGATCGGCACGGGCGTGCTCGCGACCATCGGCGCGACGGCGCCTTTCGTCGGCCTGTTCGGCACCGTCTGGGGCATCATGAACAGCTTCATCGGCATCGCACATACGCAGACGACAAACCTTGCCGTCGTCGCGCCCGGCATCGCCGAGGCGCTGCTTGCAACGGGGCTCGGCCTTGTCGCCGCCATACCGGCGGTCGTGATCTACAACTCCTTCTCACGCTCGATTGCGGGTTACCGCGCGCTCGTCGCCGACAGCTCGGCGGAACTCCTGCGTCTCGTCAGCCGCGATCTCGACATGGGCCGCCGCCCGCGGCTTGCCAAGGCGGCGGATTGAGCCATGGCCGTCCGTCTCGATCATGGCGACGACGATCTCGCCGAAGTGCATGAAATCAACGTCACGCCGTTCATCGACGTGATCCTGGTGCTGCTGATCGTGTTCATGATCGCGGCGCCGCTGGCGACGGTGGATGTGCCGGTGGACCTGCCGTCGGCCAATGCCGAACCGCAGCCGCGCCCGACGGAACCGCTCTACCTGTCGGTGACGTCCGATCTCGGCCTGCTCATCGGCGAGGAGCCGGTGAGCGAAGAAGGACTTGCCGCCGCTCTCGAAGCAAAGACGGGCGGCGACCGCGAGCAGCGCATCTTCCTGCGCGCCGACAAGACGGTCGACTATGGCGAGCTGATGAACGTGATGAACGAGCTTCGCCGCGCGGGTTATCTGAAGATCGCCCTTGTCAGCCTGGAAGCCGCGGAGGCGCCATGAGCGTCGCTCTCTCCGGCGGGACTCCCATTTTCCCTCGCGAGGCGGGACATACCGGCGTTGCGCCTTTCTGGCGCGGCGGCATCGCGTTCGCGATTGCCGCCCATGCGGCGGTGGCGGCGGGCGCCGTTTTCTGGCAGTTCGGCCATGAGCCGCCGCAGGAGAATGCGGCGGCCTTCACGATCGATCTCGCGACGATGGTGAGCGCGCCGCCCGTGCCGGAAACGAACCTGCCCGACGGTCCCCCGAAAGAAGAAACGCCGCCCGAGGAGATCGTGGAGCCTGCGCCGCTGCCCGAACCGCCGCTGCCGCGCGATGCGGTCGCGGAGCCGGAGAAGAAACCGGAGCCGGTAAAAAGGGAAGATCGGAAGAGCA
>JAGUWA010000055.1 GCA_020062605.1 Parvibaculum sp.
GGTGGCGGCCGGGGCAATTTCTCCCAGGACCTCGACGACGAAATTCCGTTCTAGGCGGCTTTTTTCGGAGCGGGCGTGTCGTGTAGCTTCTTGCCATGCTCCGCATCCTCGAAACGCTCACCGATCCCGGCAACCCGGACAAGGCCAATGAAGATGCCTTCGGCTACGAAGGCGCGCATGCCTGGGTGATCGACGGCGCGACGGATGTCGCCGACGGTCCGCTGATCGGTGCCGAGACGGGTGCGCACTGGCTCGCGCATCAGGCGAGCGCGCTTTTCGGGGCCAATGCCGCGCGCTACGGCGCCGATCTTCACGGCCTTGTCCGCTTCACCATCGAGACGCTCGCGCACCGTTTCGAGCAGGAGCGTCTTCGTCCGCCGAACGGCCGCCACGAATGGCCGAGCGCGGCCATGGCGATGATCCACGCCGGCGAAGACAAACTCGCCTGCGCGAACTTCGCCGATTGCGGCCTCATCCTTCTCGACGACGAGAGCGACGAGGCGCGCGTCTTCGGGGTGAAGCACACCTCGCGCGAGGCGCGTGCCATGAGCCGCACGGCGGAGCTGATCGCCGCGCTCGCGCCCGGCGAACGTCCATTCGACAATGCCGCCATCATGGCCTATCTGCGCGACAGTCGCCGCCGTCAGAACACGGAGGAAGGCTACTGGATTCTCGGCATCGACCCCGAGGCGACCGCTCATATGCGCTATTGGGAAATTCCGCTGGCGCGTCCCGTGACAGGCCTTCTCTTCAGCGACGGTTTCGGTTCCCTCGTCTTCGACTACCACCGCATCGACCCGGCGACACTCGTGCGCCGTGCCGCGCTTGGCGGGCTTCGCTCCATCGTCGCGGAGGTCCGTCACGTCGAGGCGATGGAGGATCCGGACTGCCTTTCATATCCCAGGTTCAAGCGTCACGACGACGCGACGGCGGTCCTTTTCCGCATCGAATGAGGGGGCGCCGCCAGACCGTTTTCCAGGCAGGTGGAACCACCTGCTGGTTCGGAAAACGGTCCAGACTATAAGCGACGAGCAGATTTTCATGATCGGATGGAATCGCGATACGATTCCATCCGATCATGATCTGCTCTAGGGCTTTCGATCGGCGTATTTTTCTCTTTTATTTCAGCGGGTTACAACCCGCCCGGCGGCGCGTTTGAAGTTGCCGTGACGGGGCGGAACTGATAGTCTGTCAAACAGTAAACGAGAGGGATTCGGCGGCAGCCGGATGGCCTCTTTTTCGTTCCTTCTGGGTGTCGCGCGGGCGGGGTTTCAGGCTGCTGCGGCGATGCTCCCAAACGTCAGAAAAACACTTGTCCGATACGCAAGACAGCGACATTCCGGGTGATGAGCCGGGCCCGGGCGACGATACCGGCATGGGCGACGGCCTGAACGGCTCGGGCGATTTGCCGCCTGACGGGCCGGGAGGTTCTTCCGCCGGCGGGCCGCCGCCGGAGCGCGACGTCGCGCCCATTTCCATCGAAGAGGAGATGCGCAGCTCCTATCTCGACTACGCGATGAGCGTGATCGTGAGCCGCGCGCTGCCCGATGCGCGGGACGGCCTCAAGCCCGTTCACCGCCGCATCCTCTTCTCGATGAACGAGAACGGCTACGACTGGAACAAGCCCTATCGCAAATCCGCCCGCGTGGTCGGCGACGTTATCGGCAAGTATCACCCGCATGGCGACCAGTCGATCTACGACGCGCTGGTCCGCATGGCGCAGGATTTCTCCATGCGCCTGCCGCTGCTCGACGGGCAGGGCAATTTCGGCTCCGTCGACGGCGATCCGCCCGCCGCGATGCGTTACACCGAAGTGCGCATGGCCAAGACCGCGCATTCGCTGCTGAACGACATCGACAAGAACACGATCGACTTCAAGGACAATTACGACGGCACCGAAAAGGAACCCGTCGTTCTTCCAGCCGAACTGCCGAACCTCCTCGTCAATGGCGCGAACGGCATCGCCGTCGGCATGGCGACCAACATCCCGCCGCACAATCTCGGCGAGGTGATCGACGGCTGCATCGCGCTCATCGACAATCCGTCCATCACCATCGACGAGTTGATCGAGCATATTCCCGCGCCCGATTTCCCGACCGGCGGCATCATGCTCGGGCGGCAAGGCGCGCGTTCGGCCTACCACACCGGCAAGGGTTCCGTCGTCGTGCGCGGGCGTGTCGATATCGAGGAAGTCCGCAAGGATCGCCAGGCGCTCATCATCACCGAAATTCCCTATCAGGTGAACAAGGCGTCGATGGTCGAGAAGATCGCGGATCTCGTGCGCGAGAAGCGCATCGAGGGGATCGCCGATCTGCGCGACGAGTCCGATCGCAACGGCATGCGCGTCGTCGTGGAGCTGCGCCGCGACGCCGTGCCGGATGTCGTGCTGAACCAGCTCTACCGTTTCTCGCCGCTGCAGCAGAGCTTCGGCTGCAACATGCTTGCGCTCGATCACGGCCGCCCGGAGCTGATGAACCTCAAGCAGTTCCTCGAAATCTTCGTCGCCTTCCGCGAGGAAGTGATTTCGCGGCGGACGAAGTTCGAACTCAACAAGGCGCGCGACCGGGCTCATGTGCTTGTCGGCCTCGCCATCGCGGTCGCGAATATCGATGAGGTGATCAAGCTCATCCGCACCGCGCCCGATCCGGCATCGGCCCGCGAAAGCCTGATGACGCGGGACTGGCCGGCGCGCGATATCGCGCCCTTGATCGCGCTCATCGACGATCCGCGCCACCTCCTTGCGGAGGACGGTACGATCCGCATGTCCGAGGAGCAGGCGAGGGCGATCCTCGAACTTCGCCTGCAGCGCCTGACCGCGCTTGGCCGCGACGAGATCGGCGACGAACTGAAAGGTCTCGGCGAGAAGATCGAGGACTTTCTCGCCATTCTGCGTTCCCGCGACCGCGTGCTCGACATCATGCGGACGGAACTCACCGCCGTTCGCAACGAATTCGCGACGCCGCGCCGCACCGAGATCGCGGAGGCCGAGGGCGAGTTCGAGGACGAGGACCTCATCCAGCGCGAGGACATGGTCGTCACGGTCAGCCATCACGGCTACATCAAGCGCGTGCCGCTTTCGACCTACCGGGCGCAGCGACGTGGCGGCAAGGGCCGTTCCGGCATGTCCACGAAGGAAGAGGATTTCGTTACCCGCCTCTTCGTCGCGAACACGCACACGCCCATGCTCTTCTTCTCCTCCACGGGCATGGTCTACAAGCTCAAGGTCTGGCGCCTGCCGCAATCGACGCCCCAGGCGCGTGGCAAGGCGATGATCAACATTCTGCCGCTCGATCAGGGCGAATACATCACCACCGTCATGCCGCTGCCGGAGGATGAAGCAAGCTGGGACAGCCTGCACGTCATGTTCGCGACGAAGAGCGGCGGCGTCCGGCGGAACAAGCTTTCGGACTTCGTCCAGATCAACCGCAACGGCAAGATCGCGATGAAGCTCGACGATGCGGGCGACAGCATCATCGGCGTCCAGATATGCACGGAAGACGAC
>JAGUWA010000441.1 GCA_020062605.1 Parvibaculum sp.
GCCTGCGGGCGCGCACGGGCAGGGCGGCTCGGTGTGGCGCGCCCGGAGAGCCCCAGGCGATGCACCTTGCCGATCACGGCATTACGGGTCACGCCGCCGAGCTGCTTGGCGACCTGGCTGGCGCTCAGGCCTTCGGCCCACAGCTTCTTCAGCAGTTCCACGCGTTCATCGGTCCACATGATTTTACCTTCCCCTTCGGGGCCTCCTCCGGCCCGGTTGGATGCTCGAGGGCCCGCCTGACCCCGGCATCGCCCTGAAATCCGGTCTCGCGGCACCCCGAGGCCACCACTAGATTTCGTGGGCATTAACGGAGAATATACAATATCAGGGGCAAAATCCGCAACCGGCGGGTGTATGTGAAGGGGCCTTATCCACAGAAAAGAGCATCAGGCGCGGGCCGGCCGGCCCTTGCGGGGCAGCAGACCTGGCCTCACATCGGAAGGGGCCGGCGGCCTCGCCGTTCCCTCCCTTCATTGCTCCCCGCCCCTGTCTGGCGTATGCCTCGGGGCTCCGGGGACTTGTCACGAAAATCCCGCCACCAGAAGCCGCGAAAGAGACAGCCATGAGCCTCACCCCTTATCCGCAGGAAGGCACCCGCCGCTTCGGCGCGATCAACTGGCTGGGCGTCTGGACGCTCTACCTGAAAGAGGTTCGCCGCTTCTGGAAGGTGATGACCCAGACGGTGGCGGCACCCGTCATTACCACGCTCCTCTATCTCGCGATCTTTGCGCTGGCCATCGGCAAGTTCCGGCCGGACGTACACGGTGTGCCCTTCGTCGAATTCCTGGCGCCGGGCCTCGTCATGATGACGATGATCCAGAATGCCTTCGCCAACACCTCTTCCTCGATCCTGATCTCGAAGATCCAGGGCAATATCGTCGATGTGCTGATGCCGCCGCTCTCGGCCGGCGAGCTGAATGTGGGCATCGCGATGGCGGGGGTGACGCGCGGCATCGTCTGCGGCTGCGCGACCGCGCTCGCCATGCTGCCCTTCGTGCATATGGGCGTCGCGCATCTCTGGGCGATCGTCTTTTTCGCCGTTGGTGCCTCGCTGATGCTGGCGCTGCTCGGCATGCTGGGCGGTATCTGGTCGGAGAAGTTCGATCACCTGCAGGCGGTGACGAACTTCATCATCCTGCCGCTGACCTTCCTGTCGGGTACCTTCTATTCGGTGACGCAGCTCCCCGATTTCGCCCATGAGCTGACCAAATGGAACCCGGTCTTCTACCTGATCGACGGCTTCCGCTATGGCGTCACGGGCCATGCCGACGGCTCCATCGCAACGGGGATCGCGGTCGTCATCGGCATGAACCTCGCGCTCTGGACGGTCTGCCACATCCTGTTCCGCACGGGTTACCGCCTGAAAGCCTGAACTGAGGAGAAAAAGGGTGGGGCAGGGCACGTCATGTGTCAGATTGACAGACTTGGTTCCTCGCCCTAATACTCCTGTGCTTCTCGGACTGCCGCCCCCTTCAGGCGGCATTTTCTATTGCGCACCGGTCATGGAACCGGCGGGGAGCCCCCGAAACGGGGTCGAAAGGGTGTGATCGTCATGATCCTGAGCGGGAAACGACGAGGCTGACAGCGAGAGGGCCGGAGCGCGGGAGCGTTCGGGCCTTGCAGGAAACTGCTGTCTCGCCGGTCTGTCGGAGCCCCTCCTGCCGCATGGAAAGCCCGCGGCATCTCCTCCGTCGTTCCACGAACAGCATCGCTCGGGAAATTTGTGAGAAGGACTGACTTCCGTGATTACGCCTGTTCTGCCGACCTATGCGCGGGCCGATCTTGAATTCGAACGGGGCGAAGGCCCTTATCTTCTGACCGCGAAGGGCGAGCGCTATCTCGACTTCGGCGCCGGCATCGCCGTCAACGCTTTCGGCCACGCCCATCCGCGCCTCGTCGCCGCGCTGACGGAGCAGGCGCAGAAGGTCTGGCACACTTCGAACATCTACCGCATTCCCGGCCAGGAGCGGCTCGCCCGCAGGCTCGTCGAGGCGACCTTTGCCGACACCGTCTTCTTCACGAACTCGGGCGCGGAAGCGCTGGAATGCGCGATCAAGATGGCGCGCAAATATCACGCCGCTGGCGGCGCGCCGGAGCGCTACGAACTCATCACCATGGAAGGCGCCTTCCATGGTGATGAGTTCGTAGCGCTCCGGCGCGCCGC
>JAGUWA010000386.1 GCA_020062605.1 Parvibaculum sp.
CGCGGCGTTCGGCTTCCCAGGCCGCCTCGCGTTCTTCCTCGGCGCGTTTCTCGGCGCGGCGCTCTGCCTCGCGGCGCTCTTCCTCCTTGATCTCGTATTCGATCCGCTGCGCCTCGCGCACATCGTCGCGAAGCTGTGCAAGCCGCAATTCGCGCGTCCTGAACAGGACTTTCGTTTGGTCGAGCCAGTTCTCGTAACCCGATGCGCCGCCGCGGGGTTGCGGCGGCAACTCCTGCATCTGGTTGCGCAGCCGGCCATCTATGCCGCCGACGGCATTGGCATAGATGCGAAGCTTGATATCCCGGGCGAGGCCGGTGCCGAGATATTTCTCCGGCAGGTTCGCGGGCGTGAGACGCGCGAACATCGAAGCGAGTTTGCTGTTCACGTCCTGTGGGCTGTGCTCCGCTTCGTATTTAGCAAGCTCCACCCTGATTTCATCCACCGGTAGGCCGAATGTGTCCTCGAGCAGCGAGATCTGGCTCTCCACCGCTTCCCGCAACGGCACGTTGTATTTCTCGATGTTCTTTTCGTGCCAGTAATGCTCGAGGTCGCGGGTGTTGATCTTCGCCTCGACGATGGACGCGCCGATCGGCACCACGCCTGCCTTCACGATGACCTTGGCGGTCTCGCCGTCCACAAGATTGCCATTGCCGTCCCGGATGAACGCGCCCCAGTCATAGCTGCCGGCCACGTTGAAGCTCGACTCATTGCCGGCCCGGGCCGGCACGCCCACCGTGTCGGTGATGGTGTAGGTTTGTCCTTCATGCTCGAAGGCGATGGCAATATGCGCGTCATAAAGGTCGAGTTTCGCATTGGCGGCCGGGTCGAGCCCTGCGACAAGGCCGGGGTCGGCTTTCGCATATATCTCGGGCAGCATCCCTTCGAGGTTTTTCGGCGTCCAGTTGATCGCCATTTCGACCAGCGGCTGGCCCGCCAGCATGCCCACCCGCCAGCCGAGATTGGCGTTGATGCCGGTGGCAACGGGGTCTCCCGCTTTCACGCCCCGGCAGGCCGCGTCGAAGGAGCCGGGTTTGCATCCGCTTACGTTCATGATGCTGCCGTTGTTCTCGCGCGCGTCGAGAAAGTCACGGAAGTTTTCGAGCTCGGGATTGGCCGAGGCCGGCGCGCAGAAGAGGAGTACACCGAGGATTGCGCCGGCATGCCGGTAGCTGCTTCCTCCGCCCCTGATGAGGATAGGCATGCGTGTCTCCATGAGTGGCCGGAGCCGGTGAGCGGAAGAAAGCGACTGTCAGCAAACTGATGTTCATGCGAATTGGAGGTTGCGGCAAGCGGTTTCAAGCACCGGAAGACCGGGAATTCTTCCATGGCGGATTTTTCCGTCGCGCGCGCCGTTCCTTGTTGGCGCGTTACTTTTACCTCATAGACTGGAACATTTGCGCGATCCTCCGGCGACCCGGAGACGTGGTGCATCTGCGTCGTCTTGCGTTCTGAACGAGGATTGCTTCATGCCCGTGTCCTTCCGTACTCTTCTGCTCTGCGTCCTGCTGGCGTCGGTCTGCGAGGTCTCCCTCGCGCCCCCGGCACGGGCGGAATTTCCTTGCGAAGCGGACGAGGTGAAGGCGGCGGCCATCCCGCCGCGTGCGGGCTGGGCAGAGGGTGAGCCCACGCGCGATCTCACAAAGGCGGATCGGGGATGGGTCAAGATGGCATTGGGCCTCGACTGGCGGCTCATGCGGACGGACGAATTCGCCTTCGTTGCTGTGCCTGCGGCACGCAAGACCCCGCTCTTCTTCATTCAGCGATGGGATTCGGACGGTCCGGGCGCTGACGAAACTCGAATTTGCCTGGGGCCTCGCCTCGCGGATGACCGAGGTGATCAACGATGTCAAGCCGCAGACATGGGAGATGCTCGGCGAAATCTGGAGCTATGCCGAATTGACACGCGCCTGTTTGAAGGCCGCCGAAGACGGGGCTATCGATTATGGCAATGGCGTCTGGCTGCCGGACGCCCAACCCTTCGCCGCCATTCGCGCGTCGATGCCGCGATGGATGGCGCGGGTCAGTGAAATCATCCAGCTAATCGGGTCGCATAACGTGTTCGCCGCCCCGAGCCGGGCTCAACTCGACGACGCCAGTCTTCGGCCGCTCATCGACCATTATCTGCGCGGCGCCGGTGATGTGGGCGCCGAGCAGCGCGCGCGGGTCTTTCGGCTCGCATGGGATTTTGTCGGTACGGGTCTTGCCGGCCGGAACCTCCAGTATGAGCGCTTCTATCTCGGATCTTCGGCCCGCAACTATCAGATGGCCCATCTGTTCGGCGACCGCACCCGCGCCAACGAGTTGGTCGATCGCTTTTTGACGGAAGACATCGGAGCGGTGAAAAAAGACGACCGTCATGTCGCGGAGGCGGTGTGATGGCCGGTCCGTTGAAGGTTGCGGGCGTCGAGGTTTCGGCCGATCACTGGATCGGCGGCAGGCGCGTTGCCTCGAAGGAGAAGTTCGCCAACTTCTCGCCCATCGACGGCTCGCATCTCGGCGATCTGTCGGCGGGCGGCAAGGCGGAGGCGGATGCGGC
>JAGUWA010000427.1 GCA_020062605.1 Parvibaculum sp.
AGGCGGGCGATCTCGACCGCGCACGCCAGACGCTGGCCCTCGTCCGCCCCGACGGGCGGAACGATCCCGATTTTGCGGCCGCCGAGGCCGCCCTCTCGCTTGCCGAGAAGGCGGGCGATCTCGGCGACATCGCCGAACTGCAGGCAAGGATCGATGCCAATCCGAAAGACCATCAGGCACGTTTCGACCTCGCGCTTGCGCTCAACGCGCGCGGCGACAAGGAAGGTGCGGTCGACCAGCTTCTCATCAGCGTCGAATACGACCGCAACTGGAACGAGCAGGCGGCGCGCAAGCAGCTCGTCGAATTCTTCGATGCCTACGGCCCGAAGCACGAGGTGACGCTGAGCGGGCGCCGCCGGCTTTCTTCCATCCTCTTCAGCTGAAGCGAAGGAAAATATGGGGCTCACGGATCAATATCGCAGTGTGGCGGACCTGCCGGGGACGATCCCCGTCTTTCCGCTTGCCGGCGCGATCCTGCTGCCCCGGGGGCAATTGCCTCTCAACATCTTCGAACCGCGCTACCTGAAGATGGTGGACGACGCGCTGCGCGGCGAGCGCATCGTCGGCATGGTGCAGCCGGATGGCGACGAGGCGATCCTTGCCTCGCAGATACCCGGCAAGACGCCGAAGCTTTGCGCCATCGGCTGCGCCGGCCGCATCACCTCCTTCGTGGAAACGGGCGACGGGCGCATCGTCATCACGCTGACCGGCATTTCGCGCTTTCGCATAACGAACGAGCTCGCGGCCGTCACGCCCTACCGGCAATGCGAAGTGGACTGGGAGGAATTTGCCGATGACCTCGTCGCCGGGCACGGCCAGGACGCGGTGAGCCGCGAAAGGCTTCTCGAAATCCTGAAGGAATACCTGGAAACGCATGAGTTGCAGGCCGACTGGCGGGCGATCCGCCTTTCCTCGAACGAGACACTGGTGAATTCGCTCTGCACCATCAGCCCTTACGGGCCGCGCGAGAAGCAGGCGCTGCTCGAGGCGAAGACACTCGAAGACCGCAACCAGATGCTGATCGCGCTCACCGAAAAGGCGCTGCGCGAACTCGCCCCCGGCGATGCGACCGTGCAATAACGCCCGCACAATGACGCCCGTACAATGACAAAGGACGGACAAGAACCCCATGAGCGATACACAGGAAGCCGCGCGCGCGCCGAAGATGGAAGTGGACCCGAAGCTGCTCGAAATCCTCGTCTGCCCGGTGACGAAATCGACGCTGCGCTACGATCGCGAGAAGCAGGAGCTGATTTCCGACAAGGCCCGCCTCGCCTTCCCGATCCGCGACGGCATTCCGATCATGCTGACGGACGAGGCGCGCTCGCTGGACGATGAGTGACATGGCATGAGTGATGCGGGCCCCTGGCCGACCGACATCAAGCTGAAGCGCAAGGAGCGCATTCTCGAAGTCGCATTCGAAGACGGCGCGGCCTTCCGCCTGCCCGCCGAATTGCTGCGCGTGGAAAGCCCGAGCGCCGAAGTGCAGGGGCATGGCGCGAGCCAGAGGAAGACCGTGCCGGGCAAGGCGAATGTCGCGATCAAGGCCCTCGAACCCGTCGGCAATTACGCCGTCCGCATCGTCTTCGACGACGGTCACGACACCGGGCTCTATACCTGGGAAACGCTTTACCGTTTGGGCCGGGACAGCGAGAAGCTCTGGGCGGACTACCTCACCGCGCTCGAACGCGAGGGGCTGAGCCGGGAGTGAGGCTCAAATGATGTCGTCAAGATCGACCCCGAGCGCTTCTGCCAATGCACGCATGGTCGAAACCGTTCCGTCCCGGCTTCCATTCTCAATCTGCGAGAGATAGGGCTGGCTGATACCGGCTGCTTTCGAGAGTTCGGCAAGCGTCATGCCCCGATAGGTCCGCCACACGCGAACGGGATTCTCTCCGTCGAGAAGGCGGTTGGCGACTTCGGCTGGAACGAGTTCGTCCTCGCCTGCTTTAAGGCGCCGCTTCGCCGCGTCATAGGCGGCAACATCTGTCACCGCTCTCGCCGCCGCCCGCAGCTTTTCATACTCCGCGAGCGGCAGCACGACGAGCTTGCCGCCCTCCGGCGTATCGATGATCTGCGGTTTTGCGGCCCTTGCCATTTTCAATCCTCGTAAATGCCACCGCGCGGACCGATCGCAAGGATCGCCATGACGTTTCCCTGCTTGTCGAAAATCACGCGCCAATCGCCAACACGAAGTCTGTAGCCATTCCGTCCCTTGAGCCGGACAACATTGTTTGTCTGAGACTCGGGGTCACGCGCATAGGCTTCGACTTTCTTGCGGACGCGCCTCGCCTCGTTCGCCGGCATACGCCTGAGCGCTTTCAGAGCATCCCTGCTATAGGCGATATCCAGCACCCGCACATATTAGCATATTGCTAACATCCGGCAACAATTCATTGCTAACCGGAAATTCGTTAAACCGCCTCGCCCCTGAGCAGACGCGGCAGGTCGCCGACGACACCGCCCGCATGGCGCATGAAGAAGCGCCGCATGGGCGGGATCTGTCCGACGATGCCGAGGCCGAGATCGCGCGCGAGGCGCACCGGGCCGATATCATTCGAGAAGAGCCGGTTGAGACCATCCATCAGCAAGGACAGCGCCACATTGTCGAAGCGGCGCCAGCGCTGATACCGCTCCAGCACGTCGATCGAACCGATGTCGAGGCCGAGCCGTGCCGCATCGACCACGACTTCCGCCGCTGCCGCCACATCGCGAAGCCCGAGATTGAGCCCCTGCCCCGCGATCGGGTGAATGCCATGCGCGGCATCGGCGACGAGCGCGAGGCGCGGGCGCACATAATCGCGCGCGAGCTGCAGCGTCAGCGGATAGGACCAGCGCGGACCGGCGGGCGCGCATTCTCCGAGATAGTCGCCGAAGCGCACGCGCATCTCTTCGGCAAAGGCATCGTCGTCGAGCGCGAGGATCGCCTTCGCGTCCGCCGTCTTCTCCGTCCAGACGAGCGAGGAGCGGTTGCCGACCATCGGCAGGATCGCAAAGGGTCCGCCGG
>JAGUWA010000167.1 GCA_020062605.1 Parvibaculum sp.
GCCCGTCGAAGACAGCCGCCACGTCGAACACGGCCCGCGCATCGGCGGCGGTGAGCGCGAAGATCGATACGCAATCGAGCGAGCGGCAGGCGGGGACGACACCACGCGTCGAAAGAAGCCCCCGCGTCGGCTTCAGTCCCACAATATTGTTGAAAGCGGCCGGCACGCGGCCCGAGCCCGCCGTGTCCGTGCCGAGCGCGAAGGAGACGATCCCCGCCGCCACCGCGACGGCCGAGCCCGACGACGAACCGCCCGAAATGTAGTCCGCGTTGAAGACGGAGCGCGGGCTTCCATGCGGCGAGCGCGTGCCGACAAGGCCGGTGGCGAACTGATCGAGATTGGTCTTGCCGAGCGGGATCGCGCCCGCATCGATCAGCCGTCTCACGACGAAGGCGCTTTCCTTCGGCTCGTAGGCAAAAGCGGGACAGGCCGCCGTCGTGGGCAACCCTTCGACGTCGATATTGTCCTTCACCGCGAAAGGCATGCCGAAAAGCGGCATACGCGCGCGGGCCTCACTCGAAAGCGCATCGAGCGCACGGGCACGGGCGAGAACCGCCTCGTCATTGAAGCGCGAAATCCAGATGGCAGGGTCCTCGCTGGCCGCAGCGCGGGCAAGCGCCTCGCGCGCCACATCTTCCGCTCGAACGCCGGAGGCAAAGGCCGCTCGAAGCGAGGAAAAGGAAAAGGAAAGGTCCTTCACGATACGGCCTCCAATCCGGGCGCCTCGGCATCGAGCGGCACCAGCGTGATGAGCGCCTGTCCCGTCTGCACCATTCGGCCCTGCGTGCAATGCACCTCGTGGACCCGCGCCGCAACGGGCGCGCGCACCTCGATCTCCATCTTCATCGACTCGAGCACGACAAGCGTCTGGCCGGCGGCGACCTCATCGCCTGCCGAAACGCCGATGGACCAGACATTGCCCGGCACGCCGGACTCGACGAGACGTCCGCCTTCCGGCAGCTCCGCCACTTCCTCCAGTGCCGGTGCGGCGGGCTCATCCGCAAGCAGAGCGAGCCCCTGCTCTTCCCACCGCTTGCGCTCTTCCTCGAAGGCGCGGCGCTGCGAGACGCGGAAGGCGGATATCTCTTCCGCATTGTCGTCAAGGAAGGAGAAATAGTCGCTGAGACGGAAAGTCCCTTCCTCGATCTTCACTTCATATTCGCCATGCAGGAAAGCCTCGCGCGCCTCAAGCAGTTCCTGCGCGGACACGGGGAAGAATTTGAGCCGGTCGAAGAAACGCAGCAGCCAGGGCTTCTCGAAATTCGCCGTCTGGCGCCAGCCGTTCCACATCTGCACCGTGCGGCCGACAAGCTGGTAGCCGCCGGGCCCCTCCATGCCATAGACGCAGAGATAGGCGCCCCCGATGCCGACGGCGTTTTCCGGCGTCCAGGTGCGTGCCGGATTGTACTTCGTGGTAACAAGGCGATGCCGCGGATCGAGCGGCGTCGCGACCGGCGCACCGAGATAGACGTCGCCGAGACCGAGCACCATGTAGTCGGCCTCGAACAGGACGCGGCGCACCTCCGCAATATCCTTGAGACCGTTGATGCGGCGGATGAACTCGATGTTGGACGGCACCCAGGGCGCATCGGGCCTGACCAGCGTGCCATACTTCCGCACCGCCTCGCGCGCCGCCTCGTCGTCCCACGACAGGGGCAGGTGAACGATGCGGCTCGGCACTTCGATATCGGCGCTCGGCGGCAGCGCGCGCTCGACTTCTTCCAGCATCGTAAGGAGCTTGCGCGAGGGCAGCACGTCCGGATCGAAATGAATCTGCAGCGAGCGGATGCCCGGCGTCATCTCGACGATGCCCTCCGGTGCGCGCGCCTGAAGCGCCGTCATCATCGCATGCGCACGAAACCGCAGCGCGAAATCGAGCACCATCGGCCCATATTCGACGAGCAGATAATCGTCGCCCGCGCGGCGATAGGTCACTTCCGTTTCGAGGTCGGTGAGCCGCGCAAGAACGGCGTCCTCCTTCCGCCTCTGCTGCGTGAGCGGCGCGACGGGGCGCTTGAGCGACGAAACCCACGCCTCTTCCGCGTGGCGCATGGCGGCCGCTTCCTCTTCCGTGACGCGGTGGAAGCGAACCTTGTCGCCGGGCTTGAGCTGACCGATCTTCCAGAGTTCGGATTTCGCGAGCGTCGCCGGGCAGACAAAACCTCCGAGGCTCGGCCCGTCCGGCCCCAGAATGATCGGCATGTCGCCCGTAAAGTCGATCGTGCCGACGGCATAGGCGTTGTCGTGGATGTTCGAGGGATGAAGCCCCGCCTCGCCGCCATCCTTGCGCGCCCATTTCGGCTTCGGCCCGATGAGGCGCACGCCCGTGCGCGCGGAATTGTAGTGAACCTCGTAAGCCGTGTTGAAGAGCGTCTCGATATCCTCGTCGAGAAAGAAGTCCGGCGCGCCATGCGGCCCGTAAAGCGTCGCGATTTCCCATTCGCGCGTGAGCGGCGTGCGCGCAGATGGCGGCAGCGGCTCGGCAACGGGCGCGCCGATGGCGC
>JAGUWA010000117.1 GCA_020062605.1 Parvibaculum sp.
CGCGGCGAGAGCCGGCATGCGGCCGACCTGGGTGATCTCGATATAATCGAGGAGCGCGCCCATGGCGCCGAGCTCCGCGCGGGAAAAGGCCCCGAAGCCATCCAGTGCCGAGACGGCAAAATGACCTTTCAGGCGGCGTTCCGCATTGCCGCTGTCGAAACGGGCGGGCGGCAGGAGCGTCAGTGTCGCGCCCGCATGGGTCAGGCTTTCGTCTGCAGCGAATCCTTCCGCGACGAGAAGTTCGCCGGGCGAGAGTCGCGCGAGCTCGGCGCCCAGACCGGCGGGCGAAACGGAGGTGACGGCGAATTCGCCGGTCGAAACATCCGCCCAGGCAAGGCCGAGATCGTCCTCGCTGCCGGTTTTTGCCACAGCGGCGAGATAGTTATGCGCGCGGGCATCGAGCAGCGTGTCCTCGGTGAGCGTGCCGGGGGTGACGAGGCGGCGGACGGCGCGGGCGACGACGGATTTGCCGCCGCGCTTCTTCGCCTCCGCCGGGTCCTCCGTCTGCTCGCAGACGGCGACCTTGAAGCCCTTGCGGATCAAGCGCTCCAGATAGGCCTCATGGCTGTGGACGGGGACGCCGCACATGGGAATGTCCTCGCCCAGATGCTTGCCGCGCTTCGTCAGCGCGATGTCGAGCGCGCCCGAGGCCGCGACGGCATCGTCGAAGAAGAGTTCGTAGAAATCGCCCATCCGGTAGAAGAGGAGCGCATCCGGCCAGGCGCGCTTGATCTCCAGATATTGCGCCATCATTGGGGTCGCCTCCCGCGAGGGGGGCGCAGGGGCAGACGGCGCAGGGAGCGCATTCTCGTGCTGGAAGGAGGGGGCGGCGCTTTCTGACATGGGGCCGGAGACTATCAGAATGGACGCGGGCGAAAAGACGGGATGAGGACCGGGATGGGATCCGGGAGGGTGGGGACAGGCCCCCCGATCCGTGGCACTTCCGGGCAAAATCAACGGAGTTCGCTTGTTATTGACCTCTCGCCCGCCTAAAAAGCGGGCTCCAGGGACAGAGTTTCCGCTCCGCCTCCCCCGCCCGACCATGCCGGACCCAAGACCATGAGCAAAAAGCGCCGCCAGATTACCGACGAGGAAGCGCTCCTCTTCCATTCCCAGGGCAAGCCCGGGAAGCTCGAAATCAACGCGACGAAGCCGATGGCGACGCAGCGCGATCTCTCGCTCGCCTATAGCCCCGGCGTCGCGGTGCCGGTGCGGGCGATCGCGGAAAACCCGGACGCGGCCTATGACTACACCTCGAAGGGGAACCTCGTCGCCGTGATCTCGAACGGTACGGCGATCCTCGGGCTCGGCGATCTGGGTGCGCTCGCCTCGAAGCCCGTCATGGAAGGCAAGGCCGTTCTCTTCAAGCGCTTCGCCGATGTCGACGCGATCGACCTCGAGGTCGATACGAAGGATGTCGACGCCTTCATCAATTCGGTGCGCTATCTCGGCCCCTCCTTCGGCGGCATCAACCTGGAAGATATCTGCGCGCCGGACTGCTTCGTGATCGAAAGCCGGTTGCGCGAGCTGATGGACATTCCCGTCTTTCACGACGACCAGCACGGCACCGCGATCATCACCGCGGCGGGGCTCATGAACGCGCTCTACCTCACGGGGCGCGACATCAAGGACATCAAGGTCGTGGTCAACGGCGCGGGCTCGGCGGGCATCGCCTGCCTCGAGCTCATCAAGGCGATGGGCCTGCCGCACGACAATGCGATCCTCTGCGATACCAAGGGCGTGATCTACCAGGGCCGCGAGGCCGGCATGAACCAGTGGAAGTCGGCGCATGCCGTGACCACCGATGCGCGCACGCTCGAAGAGGCGATGAAGGGCGCGGACGTCTTTCTCGGGCTGTCGGCGAAGGGCGCGATCAACCAGCAGATGGTCGCCTCGATGGCGGCAAAGCCCATCATCTTCGCGATGGCCAATCCCGATCCCGAGATCACACCGGAAGAGGTGGCGCAGGTGCGCGACGACGCCATCATGGCGACGGGACGCAGCGACTATCCGAACCAGGTGAACAACGTTCTCGGCTTTCCCTATATCTTCCGCGGCGCGCTCGACGTGCGTGCGAGCGCGATCAACGAGGAAATGAAGATCGCCTGTGCGCAGGCGCTCGCGAAACTCGCACGCGAGGACGTGCCGGACGAAGTGGCGGCCGCCTATCACGGCGAGCGCCCGCGCTTCGGCCCGCAATACATCATTCCCGTGCCGTTCGATCCGAGGCTGATCCGCGAAATTCCGCCCGCCGTCGCGAAGGCGGCGATGGATAGCGGCGTCGCGCGCTCGCCCATCGTCGACATGGATGCCTACAAGAACCGGCTGCAGGCGCGGCTGAACCCGACGGCCGGCACGCTGCAGGTCATCATGGACAAGGTGCGGCGCGATCCGAAGCGCGTCGTCTTCTCCGAGGGCGAGGAAGAACGCGTGATCCGCGCGGCGCTTTCCTTCCGCGACAGCGGGCTCGGACATCCGATCCTTGTCGGCCGCGAAGACCAGATCCGCGACACGCTGAAGCAGATGGGGCTCGATCCCAACACCGATCTCGACATCCGCAATGCGCGCAGCTCGGAGAAGGTGGGTGAGTACACCGACTTCCTCTACGAGAAGCAGCAGCGCAACGGCTATCTCTATCGCGACTGCCACCGGCTGGTGAGCAATGACCGCAACATCTTCTCCGCCGTGATGCTGGAGCGGGGCGACGCGGACGCCATGGTGACAGGCGTGACGCGCACCTATTCCGTGGCGCTGGAAGAAGTGCGCCGCGTGATCGACGCGGTGGACGACAAGCGGCCCATCGGCGTCACGCTCGTCGTCGCGGGCGGGCGCACCGTGCTCGTCGCCGACACGAATGTTCACGAGATGCCGACGCCGGAAGAACTCGCCGATATCGCCACGCAGGCGGCCGAAGTCGCGCGGCGCCTCGGCTACGAGCCGCGCGTCGCGATGCTCGCCAATTCAAGCTTCGGCACGCATACGCATGAGCGGCCCTCGACGGTGCGCGACGCGGTGCGCATTCTCGACGAGCGGAAAGTCGATTTCGAATATGACGGCGAGATGGCGGCGGATGTCGCGCTCAACCGCGAGACGATGGCGCTCTATCCGTTCTGCCGGCTGACCGACACGGCGAACGTGCTCATCATGCCGGCGATCCATGCGGCGTCGATCTCGACGAAGCTCTTGCGCGTGCTCGGCGGTTCGACGCTGATCGGGCCGCTGCTGGTCGGCCTGAAGCGGCCCGTGCAGATCGTGCCGATGACGGCGACGGTGTTCGACCTCGTGAACATGGCGGCGCTGGCGGCGTATAATCTGTACCGGTGAGCAAACGATACTCGGCCCATCCAACCGCGTCATGACCCGCTTCATGCGGGTCATCCACGTCTTTCATCTTTCCATGCCGCCAAGACGTAGATGGCCCGGACGAGCCGGGCCATGACGATTTATGTAAAATGAATTTCGCAGTCCGCGCCCGTCAGCCCTTCCCGTCCGGCGTGCCGAATTTCGCGCCGAATTTCGAGAGGTAGCGGTCGGAAATCTGCGCGACGGGGAAGAGGATCAGCACGTCGGTGGTGCCGAACTGGTGGTCGATCACCGCGCCTTCGCCGATATAGCAGCCCGCGCGGAGATAGCCCTTGATCATGGGCGGGAGCGCGCGCAGCGCCTCGCGCGGATCGAGGTCTTCGGCGGCCATGCGGTTCATCTCCACATAAAGGTCCGGCAGCGCGCGGACTTTCCAGTCGTCGGGCGCGGCATGATGGTGGTGGAGATAGGAAAGGGGCGCGGCGAGCTTGTCGGGCTCCGTGCCTTCGAAGCTCGCGCAGCCGAACATGACGTCGAGCTTGTGCGCCGTCACGTAATGCATGATGCCGTGCCAGAGAAGCTCGACCGTCGGCTTGTTGCGGTAGGGCTGCAGCACGCAGGAGCGGCCAAGCTCAAGGAAATTGAGATCGGCATGGCGCGCGAGAAGCGGCGCGATGTCGTATTCGCTGGCGGTGTAGAAACCGCCGCTCTTCTCGGCGACTTCCTGGCGGAGGAGGCGGTAGCAGCCGACCACGGCTTCAGGCGGCAGATCGTCTTCGCCGATGCCTTCGGGCACGAGCGAATGATCGACCACAAGCAGGTGGTCGCAAATCTCGTCGAAGCGATCGAAGTCGCGCTTGCGCGCGCGCGTCTCGGCATCGGGCTTTGCCGACATTTCCTCGTAGAAGACCCGGTAGCGGACCGCCTGGGCGGCGTCGATCTCGCAGGCCGAGCGGGCGAGACGCACTTCGAGCGCCCCCTTGCGGCCGAAGCTGGCGGACAGTGCGGCCGCTTCGGCCGGCCCGGCGTACCGGTCCGTCTCTGTCGATGTCATACCTTCGGAACCCGAATCCATTTCCGCACCCAGACCGGCATGCCTCACCCGCGGCAGTCCGGCGGGCGACACAAGACTTCCCCCAGCCCTAAAGCCTTCTTCCGACCTCACCGAGCGCCGAATGGCCATTCGCGTCTATCCTTTCATTATCGCCGCCCTCTGCCAAGACAAGCCGGGCCGGAACGCACCTTGTGGCAGGAAGCTGCGACAAATGCGCGACAGTACGCGGAGGGGGCCAAGTCCCTGACCGCATTGGACATTCGAGGGCGCCGGGTCAGGCGGTCCGGGCGGGCGCCGGGCCCGGGCGCCGCCA
>JAGUWA010000259.1 GCA_020062605.1 Parvibaculum sp.
CCGCGCGGCTCGGCCTCTGCCCGGGACAGGACGCGGTGCGCGTGCGCCAGCACCTCGCCCGTGCGGGACTGCCCTGCTCGCTCGCCGACATTCCGGGCGAGCTGCCGGATGCCGACGGGCTCGTCACGCTGATGGGACAGGACAAGAAAGTCGTCGACGGCAAGCTCACCTTCATCCTCGCCCGCGGGATCGGCGATGCCTTCGTCACCCGCGACGTCGACCCCGACAAGCTTCGGGCCCTGCTGCGGGAGAGGGAGCCCGCGTAAAATGGTTTCGCTCGGACTCGGCGTCATTCTCGCCGCCATCGTGTTGCTGCTGCTCTTTTCCGCCTTTTTCTCAGGCTCGGAAACGGCGCTGACGGCTGCCTCGCGCGCGCGCATGCACCATCTCGCGGAGGACGGAAACAAGCGCGCCCGGCGGGTGCTGAACCTGACCGAGGACCGCGAAAGGCTGATCGGCGCGATCCTGCTTGGCAACAACCTCGTCAATATTCTGGCATCGGCCCTGGCGACCAGCCTCTTCCTCGCCCTTTTCGGCGATGCCGGCGTCGTCTATGCGACGCTGGTGATGACGGCCGTCGTGCTCATCTTCGCGGAGGTCGCGCCGAAGACATTTGCGATCACGAACACGGACCGCGTCGCGCTTGCCGTGGTGCAGCCCTTGCGGTTCATCATCTATCTTTTCGGCCCGGTGACGGCGGCCGTACAGTTCATCGTGCGTCATACGTTTCGCATCTTCGGGTACGACGTCGACGACCAGGCACAGGTCCTCTCGGCGCACGAGGAGCTTCGCGGGGCCATCAACCTTCATCACTACGAAGGCAGCGTGGTGAAGATCGACCGGGACATGCTGGGCGGCATTCTCGATCTGCGGGACCTCGAAGTCAGCGACATCATGGTTCATCGAAAGAACATCGCGATGATCGATGCCGCGCAGACGAACAGCGACATCGTTTCGCAGGTTCTGGCGAGCCCTCACACGCGCATTCCGCTCTGGCGCGACGAACAGGAGAACATCATCGGCGTGCTGCACGCAAAGGACCTGCTACGGGCGCTTGCCGGCGCGAACTGGCAGCCCGACGCGGTGGACATCCTGGCGGTTGCGACGAAGCCCTGGTTCGTGCCCGACACGACGACGCTGCAGGACCAGCTCAATGCTTTCCTCCGCCGCAAGACGCATTTCGCGCTGGTGGTCGACGAATACGGCGCGCTGATGGGCCTCATCACGCTGGAGGACATTCTGGAGGAGATCGTCGGTGAAATTTCCGACGAACACGATATCGAGGTCGCCGGACTGCGCGTGCAGCCGGATGGCTCCATCGTCGTCAGCGGTTCCGTGCCGATCCGCGATCTCAATCGCGCGCTCGACTGGTCGCTGCCCGACGACGAGGCGACGACGATCGCCGGTCTCGTCATTCACGAGGCGCGAACCATTCCCGATGTCGGACAGGCCTTTACTTTCCACGGCTTCCGCTTCGAGATCACGCGGCGCCAGCGCAACCAGATCGCGCAGCTTCGCGTGACGCCCGCGCGGGGGCTGAAGGCGGGAACCGGGGATTGATCAGGAAGCCCTTGCTTCCTCCGGTGTCAGCGTCTTCATGGAAAGAGCGTGGATAGGCGCTCCCATCTCGTCCTTGAGCGCGGCCGTGACGAGCCGCTGGCGCTCGACGCGGGACTTTCCCGCAAAGCCGGCGGAAACGACCGTCAGCCGGAAATGCGTTTCGCCTTCCGGCCGATGGCCGGCATGCCCCTTGTGGAGGTGGGACTCGTCCACGATCTCCAGCCGCTCTGGCGCAAGCGCGGCTTCAAGCTTGCGGCGTATGGTCTCTGCGACCGACATGAACCGACCCGTTACGCTAATCGTTAACCCGAGGCGCCATGCTTCCTTGTTTTGCCGCCGCCGCCAACACATAATTTGCCAGTGAAGCTGAACTCGAAATATTTCGATTCGATCCGGATCGCTCCCCGAAAACGCCGCGGCGTCGAAGAGCCTCCGCATGTCCGGCGCATGAAGCGGGAACAGCCGCCGAAGCGCTGCGAGTGGGCCGGCTGCCGCGAGACCG
>JAGUWA010000248.1 GCA_020062605.1 Parvibaculum sp.
ATCGTCCACCGGCTCGACAAGGAGACGAGCGGATTGATGGTGGTCGCCAAGACCGACCGCGCGCATAAGGGCCTCGCGGCGCAATTCGCCGCGCATGGGCGGGACGGAAAACTGACGCGGGCCTACAAGGCGCTGGTCTGGGGCGTGCCCTCGCCGAAAAAGGGAACGATCGACGCGAACATCGCGCGCTCAAGCCACAACCGCTCGAAGATGGCGACGGTGAAGACGCGCCTCGACGAGGACGGCGACGACGTGACGGGCGGACGCATCGCGATCACGCATTACACGGTGGAGCGGGAATTCGCGGGCGGTCTCGTCAGCCTCGTGGAATGCCGGCTGGAAACGGGCCGCACGCACCAGATCCGCGTGCACATGACGGCCATCGGCCATCCGCTGCTCGGCGACCCGACCTATGGCACGGGAATGAAGAGCCGCGCCGCGAAATTGACGGACGGCGCCCGCGCCGCGCTGACAAGGCTCGGTCGCCAGGCGCTCCATGCCTGGCATCTGGGCTTCGAACACCCGGTGACGGGGGAGCGCATGGACTTCAATGCTCCGTTGCCGGAGGATATGGCTGAGTTGGTGGGGGAGTTGGAGGGGAGCTAGCCCCTTTCCCTCTCCCCTCCGGGGAGAGGGAGGGAGCCGTCGCCAGACGGCGGAAGGGTGAGGGGCACGCCGAGCAAAGAAGTCTATGGATTGCCACGCCTCCCTGCGGGAGGCTCGCAATGACGAAGGTAAAAGGGTCGAGTACCGCCCGACTTGAAATAAAGTAACATATAAGGTACTGTATCTTGTCTCTCAAGATTGAGGAATATATTCGCGAGGACGGATCGAACCCCTTCGCCAGATGGTTCAACGGGCTGAGCCGCGAGGCGGCCTACAAAGTGGTAACCGCCCGGGCGCGGATGGAGCACGGTAATCTCGCCGCCGTTAAGTGGATCGGCAAGATCGGCGAATACCGGATCGACTGGGGTCCGGGCCTGCGCATCTATCTCGCGCGCGACGGCAAGGAACTGGTGATCCTGTTCGGCGGCGGCACCAAGAAACGTCAGCAGACGAATATTCGGGAGGCCGAAACGTTGCTGGCGGAGTACAAGCGCCGCAAGGCGGAGGCGCAGAAGCCTGCATCGAAGGCAAAAGGAAGAAAGTAATGCTGACCCGCGATTCAAGCCTGACGATTGTCGAGCGCATTCGCCGCGATCCCCGCTTCGCGAAAGGCGTGCTGACCGAAGCAGCGACGATCTTCCTCGGTGGCGAGCCGGATGTCGCGCGCCTGATGCTGCGCGACATCGTGAACGGCACGCTCGGCTTCGAAGTGCTTTCGGAACTGACAGGCATACCGGCGAAAAGCCTTCACCGCATGCTCTCAAGCCGCGGCAATCCGGCGATGGACAACCTCGCCGCGATCTTCGAAGCAATCACGGGGCACTTGAAGGTCGAGATGGAAGCGCGGGCGAGGAAAGCGGCATAAATGCTCCCGTTCGGGAACAAACCATCAAAACTTACCTCGCATACAGGATATGATCCCGTTCGGGATCGCAACTTGACAGACGATGCCTTTTCAGTAATTATGCTCCCGAACGGGAGCAGCATATCATAATGAGCCACGATACGAAGACCAAGAGCGCAGGATTGCTGAGCGACCTAACTCATACGAGCGTGACGACAGTCTCCCCCGCGTCTCTGTCCGACCTCCTCGCCCCACCTGCAAAGGCCGCAAGCCCCAAGCCCGAAACGCCAATCGATTCGTGCAAAAATATTGGCGATCTCATCAGAACCGCCCGCACCGCCAAAGACTTCTCCCAGCAGGAACTTGCCGACATGGCGGGCGTCGGACGGCGCTTCGTGTCGGAACTCGAGAATGGAAAACCGACGCTCGAGATAGGGCGTATACTGACGGTCTGCCAGGCGCTTGGCATCGACCTCGTGGCGCGCAAGCGATGAGTGCCGCGCAGCCCGACATTCTGGACGTGCGGATCGAAGCCGTCGACATTCCGATCGGGCACCTGGCGCAAAAGGATAGCGGCTGCCGTTTCACCTATGCGCCGGACTATCTGGCATTGGCCGATGCCATGCCGATCTCGCTGTCGTTGCCGCTGCGCGAGGAAACTTACGGCGATGTCGAGGCCCGCGCCTTTTTCGACAATCTGTTGCAGGAGAACGACCAGCTTCAACAGACGATGGACCGGGAACGCATCGCCCGTGACGACATTGTCGGCCTGCTGAGGCTTCTCGGCGCCGACTGCGCGGGTGCGATCAGTTGCCTGCCGCCAGAGAGCGGGCCGGTAAAAATTCCCGGCAACCTCGCGACCGACTACGACGAGCTGCCGCGCGAGGAACTGGCCGACATCATGCACCGCCTGACCGAAAAACTGCCCCTGCCGGACACCGTGAAAGACCCCTCGCCGGTAGCGGGCGTACAACGAAAAATCGCGTTGACAGAAATTTCCGAAGGACGTTACGGCTTGCCAAAGCCGGGCTTGCGCGTGCCGACGACACATATATTGAAAGTGCCCGAGCGAGGACGGCAACGGGAAGCCTTGCAAGAGGCAGCCGCCACAAGGCTGGCGCGCGCGGCGGCGTTCGACACCGCCATTCCCGCGCTCTTCGAGATTGGAGACGAGACCGGTCTTCTGAGCCTGCGCTTCGATCGCCGCATCGCAGGCAGCGGCGTGACGCGCATTCATCAGGAAGATTTCTGCCAGGCGCTCGGCCTGCCCGCATCTTTGAAATACGAACGGCGCGGCACGGATGCCGCGCGCTTTTCGGCCGGCGCCGTTTCCGGGCTTCTCGACCGCAGCAACGCGCCGGCGAAGGAACGGCGGACATTCATGTTGTCGGCATTTTTCAACCTTGCCATCGGCAACAACGACAACCACGCCAAGAACCATGCGCTGCTTTACGACACGGGGCCCGCGCCACGCCTCGCGCCGCTTTACGACCTGCAGCCGGTGCGGCTGACCGGCCGTTACACCGATGAACTGGCGTTCAAGATCGGCAATGCCGGCCATTTCGACAGCATGATGGCGGACGACATTGCCGACTTCATGGGCCGTTTCGGGCTGCGCACCGCGGCGGCACGCCGGCGCTTCATCGAGGGCGAGGTAGGGCCGATGCTCGAAGCCCTTGACGAGGCAGCTTCCGAACTTCCACAACACGGTCTAAAGGATTTCGACGATTTGATCGGGCGCGAAACGGCGAAGCTCAGAGACTTGCTCGATCTCGATTTTGTTCTGAGAGAACGGGACTATTTCGCGCCACGCGGCGGCGGATGGGGATCGCTCAGCTGACCTTGCGTCAATATTGGAGTTATTCTAATGTATTTCATCTTGTCGCGAGCGGGAGCCCCCGTCCCCGCCCTTTAACTGCCGCCGGGGCGCGCCTATATGGAAACTCGCCGGCTCGGGGAGCCGAAGGCTCTTCCCGCGACATTTTGCGCCGCAAGGACAAGCGGAACTGTCATGATTCCGCCTGCGTTCGGGTATTGGATAGACTGAGCAAGTTGCTCAGGTATTCGCCCGGGATATCCCCCGGGGGGTTTTCCGGGTCTATGCCGGGGTGCCGGACGCGAGAGAGATTGAACAAGGCCCGCCTGCCTTCGGGGCAGCCCGGGCCGGAAATGGGGGCCAAGATGGCCGAGACGAAAGCAAAGCCTGCCGCGAAAACAGCCGTGGCGAAGCTGGCGCCCGCGCCGAACCCGGAAGGGTCGCTGTCGCGCTACCTGCAGGAAATCCGCAAGTTCCCCATGCTGGAGCCGCAGCAGGAATACATGCTGGCCAAGCGCTGGAAGGAGCACGAGGACACCGACGCCGCGCACCAGCTGGTGACGAGCCATCTGCGCCTCGTGGCGAAGATCGCCATGGGCTATCGCGGCTACGGGCTGCCGATCGGCGAGGTGATCTCGGAAGGCAATGTGGGCCTGATGCAGGCGGTGAAGCGCTTCGAGCCGGAAAAGGGATTCAGGCTCGCGACCTATGCGATGTGGTGGATCCGCGCCTCGATCCAGGAATATATCCTGCGCTCCTGGTCGCTCGTAAAGATGGGCACCACGGCGGCGCAGAAGAAGCTCTTCTTCAACCTGCGCAAGGTGAAGGGCCAGATCCAGGCGATCGAGGAAGGCGATCTGCGCCCCGAACAGGTGGCGGAGATTTCCGAGCGCCTCGGCGTGACCGAGGATGAAGTGATCTCGATGAACCGGCGCATGTCGGGCCCGGACAATTCGCTGAACGCGCCGCTGCGCCAGGACTCGGAAAGCGGCGAGTGGCAGGACTGGCTGGTGGACGATACCGCCGACCAGGAGGCGACGCTGGGCGAGGCCGAAGAGATGGAGTTGCGCCGCGAGATGCTGGCGGCCGCCATGGAAAGCCTGAACGAACGCGAGATGCACATTCTGACGGAGCGCCGGCTGAAGGACGAGCCGGCGACGCTGGAGGATTTGAGCCAGGAATATGGCATCAGCCGCGAACGCGTGCGCCAGATCGAGGTGCGCGCCTTCGAGAAGCTGCAAAAGGCGATGAAGAACGCCATGCGCGAACAGGCCGATGCAAGGCGGGACGCGCTGGCGGATTTCTGACGCGCGACCGGATTCGAACGGAAAGGCCGTGCCTTCGGGTGCGGCCTTCTTCGTTTAAACGGTCAGGCCGATGGGACACGAAACGCCGGTGCCGCCAAGGCCGCAATAGCCGTTCGGGTTTTTCGCCAGATATTGCTGGTGGTAGTCCTCGGCGAAATAGAAGGCCGGCGCGTCGAGGATTTCCGTGGTGATGGCGCCATAGCCCTGTTTCGCGAGTTCGGCCTGATAGGCCACCTTCGAGGCTTCGGCGGCTTCGCGCTGGGCCTCGCTCGTCACATAGATGCCGGAGCGGTATTGCGTGCCGGTATCGTTGCCCTGGCGCATGCCCTGCGTGGGGTTGTGGGATTCCCAGAAGGTTTTCAGCAGCGTTTCGTAAGCGACCTGCTTCGGATCGTAGACGACGCGCACGACCTCGTTGTGCCCGGTGAGGCCGGAGCAGACTTCCTCGTAAGTCGGGTTGGGCGTGAGGCCGGCGGCATAGCCGACCGCCGTGACGAGGACGCCGGGGATTTCCCAGAACTTCCGCTCCGCGCCCCAGAAGCAGCCAAGGCCGAAAAGCGCGATCTCGCTGCCTTGCGGATAGGGCCCCTTGAGCGCCGCGCCGTTGACGAAGTGGCGCGCGGCGGTCGGGATCTCGAAATCGCGGCCGGGCAGCGCCTCGTCGGGCGACGGCATCTGCGTCTTGCGGCGGAGATTGAACATCGGCTGGCCTCCTTGTTCGAGCGCTTGTCCCTGATCCAGGAGAGACTACGCCCGCCGAAAAGCCCTGTCAGCCTTCACTTCGCCGTGTGGCCGGGGTCCGCCTTGCCCTTGGGCCGGGCGGCGGGCAGACTGTGGCAAAAGACGGAAATTTCAGGGAGAATTCGCGCCATGGCTGAGCATGACCTCGTGATCCGCGGCGGCAGCACGCCGACCTTCATGCTGACGCATTGGGCGCGCGACCGGACGCGGGGGAGCGAAACTGCCCATCGAGGAGATCGTCCGTATCCAGACGAAGGACACGGCGGAGCAATACGGCCTACGACCGGGGCGTGCTCGCACCCGGCATGAAGGCCGATGTGAACGTGATCGACTTCGAGAACCTCACCTTCGCGCATCCCGAAATGCACTTCGACCTGCCGGCGGACGGAAGACGGCTGTGGCAGGGCGCGAAGGGCTACCGCGCGACGGTGCTTTCCGGCGTCGTCGTGGCGGAGAATGACGAGCCGACGGGGGAATTGCCGGGCAGGCTCATTCGCGGGGTGCAGGGGAAGCCGCAGGTAAAGGACGCGGCTGCGTAAGCGCACGACACACACGAGCCTGACCGCCTGGACCACCCTCCCCCTGTGGGAGGGTCGGAAAATTCGAACGAAGTGAAGAATTTTTCGGGGAGGGGGACGCCGCTATCGGCAACAAACTCGCTTTCCGTTTTCCTCGCTTACCCCTCCCCTAAAAATCCGTGCGGATTTTTAGACCCTCCCACAGGGGGAGGGTGGTCCGGATGGCTGACTTCGGTTTCGTTTTCAGGACGGCGACCGTCCGAGAAACCGCGCAAGCTCAGCCCAGGGCTCGATGGTCCAGGCGCGCCGCCCGGCGCCCGACGGCGAGGAAAGCACGAAGACCTCCGGAAAATCCGGCACGCGGCGCTGATGACCATATTGAATGCGGCCCGTGGGCACGCCCATCCAGACGCTTGCGGCCTTCTTCGATGTGAAGGCGATGGCGCGCGGGCGGCAGCGGCGCATCGCCTCCTCGAAACGCTCGACCTCGAAGAGGTCAGGATCGATTTCGTGATCCATGCCGGAGGCGCGTTTGGCCATGTCGGTGAAGCCGATGCCGAGATGGATGAGCTGCGGATACTCATGCGGTTCGTAGAGGCGCGGCGTGATGCCGGTCTCGTAGAGCGTCTGCCAGAAACGGTTGCCGGGATGGGCATAATAGGCGCCGACGGCGGCCGACCGGCGGGACGGCGCCGTGCCCACGAAGACGACATCGAGGCCGGGCACGAGAACGTCGGGAAGCTTTTCGCCGCGCGTGTTTCGCCGGAAAGCCATTTGGCGATAAAACCTTTGTCGTCCCCCCATGGGCCCCGGCTTCCGCCGGGGTGACACTGTTTTTTGTGGGCAGTCATCAAAACAAAAAATGTCATCCCGGCGAAAGCCGGGGGACAAGCCCCGGGATGACACTGAGTTTTTACTCCGCCGCCTTGCCGGAAAGCGACCTGTTCGCCGCCTTGTTCGCGGCATCCGCCTCCTCCAGATAGATCTCGCCGCCGGAATTGCGGAACTCGCTCGCCATTTCCGCCATGCCGCTTTCCGCATAGTCGCGCACTTCCTGCGTGATCTTCATGGAGCAGAATTTCGGGCCGCACATGGAGCAGAAATGGGCGACCTTGTGGGCTTCCTTCGGCAGCGTGCGGTCGTGGAATTCCTTGGCGCGTTCGGGATCGAGCGCGAGGTTGAACTGGTCTTCCCAGCGGAATTCGAAACGCGCACGGCTGAGCGCATCGTCGCGGAGCTGCGCGGCGGGATGACCCTTCGCGAGGTCCGCGGCATGGGCCGCGATCTTGTAGGTGATGACGCCTTCCTTGACGTCGGCGCGGTCCGGGAGACCCAGATGCTCCTTCGGCGTCACATAGCAGAGCATGGCGCAGCCGAACCAGCCGATCATGGCGGCGCCGATGCCCGACGTGATGTGGTCGTAGCCCGGCGCGATGTCGGTGGTGAGCGGCCCGAGCGTGTAGAAAGGCGCGCCGCCGCAATGCTTCAACTGCTTGTCCATGTTGACCTTGATCTTGTGCATCGGCACATGACCCGGCCCCTCGATCATGACCTGGCAGCCCTTGGCCCAAGCGATCTGCGTGAGTTCGCCCAGCGTTTCGAGCTCGGCGAACTGCGCTTCGTCATTCGCGTCCGCGATGGAGCCGGGGCGCAAACCGTCGCCGAGAGAGAAGGAGACATCATACTGGCGCATGATGTCGCAAATCTCTTCGAAGTGCGTGTAGAGGAAACTCTCCTTGTGATGCGCGAGACACCACTTCGCCATGATGGAACCGCCGCGGCTGACAATGCCGGTGACGCGCTTCGCGGTGAGCGGCACATAGGCGAGGCGCACGCCCGCATGGATGGTGAAATAGTCGACGCCCTGCTCCGCCTGCTCGATCAGCGTGTCGCGGTAAACTTCCCATGTGAGGTCTTCGGCGATGCCGTCGACTTTTTCGAGCGCCTGATAGATCGGCACGGTGCCGATGGGGACCGGCGAATTGCGGACGATCCATTCGCGCGTGTTGTGGATGTTGCGGCCCGTGGACAGGTCCATGACATTGTCCGCGCCCCAGCGGATCGCCCAGACCATCTTGTCGACTTCTTCGGCGACCGATGAGGCGACGGCGGAATTGCCGATATTGGCGTTGATCTTCACCAGGAAATTGCGGCCGATGATCATCGGCTCGAGTTCCGGGTGATTGATGTTCGCCGGAATGATGGCGCGGCCGGCGGCGACCTCGTCGCGCACGAATTCCGGCGTGATGAATTCCGGGATGCCGGCGCCGAAGCTCTCGCCCTCGGCGATCTTGTGCGCGGCGTTTTCGAGCGCGGCCTTGCGGCCCATATTCTCGCGTTCGGCGATGAAGGCCATTTCGGCGGTGACGATGCCCGCCTTAGCGAACTCATACTGCGTGACTGGATGGCCCGGCAGTCCCCGGCGCGGACGGTTGGCGACCGGGAAGGCGCGCGCGAGATGTTTTTCGCCGACATTGCCGTTGTCTTCCGGCTTCACCTCGCGGCCTTCATAAAGCTCCGTGCCGCCCCGCGCCTCGATCCAGGCTTCGCGGTGGCGGACGAGACCCGCCTCAACGTCGATGGTAGCGGCAGGATCGGTGTAGGGGCCCGACGTGTCGTAGACCCGGACCGGCGGCTCATTGGCGGACGGGTGCAGCGCGATCTCGCGGAAGGGCACTTTGACGTCCGGGAAGCCTTCCGGGCTCGTGAAAATCTTGGTGCTCGCGGGAAGCGGCCCGGTGGTGACCGCCGGGAGCTCGCCCTTCGGCGTGTGAACATTCATCATGGATCTCCTCTGCCTGCCCCTATGGGGCCACGAGTGGAAATCCGGGAAGTAAGCGGAGGTGGCGGCCATCTTTCGGCCAATGCCCGTCCCTTCGCCGGCATGACCCGGATCAGGTTTTAAGGGTGGTGAGCCGCTTCAGGCTCATCTCAGCCGGCTGCTGCCGGCCCCCCTCGGTTGCCGCGAGTGTGACTCGTCCCATTTAAGAGGTAAAGGGAAAGAGGGCGCGACAGAGGAGAGACGCGACATGGACAGACAGGCGGCCCTGAAGGGGCTTCTCGGGATCGAGCTTCCCATCATCCAGGCCCCGATGATCGGCGCCTCGACGGCGGAACTCGCCGCCGCCGTGTCGAATGCGGGCGGGCTCGGCTCGCTCGGTTCCGCGATGATGACGGGCAAGGACCTGCGCGAGGCGGCGGCAACGCTGCGCGGCCTCACCAACCAGAGCTTCAACCTCAACTTCTTCACCCATGAGGAACCCTCGCTCGACGGCTACGATTCCGGGCCGATGAGGAAGGCGCTCGCGCCCTATTTCGCGGAACTCGGCCTCGGCGAGGTGCCGCAGCCCGCCGTGCCCGCGCCGGGCTTCAACGAGGAAACGCTGGCCGCACTTCTGGACATCCGGCCGCGCGTGGCGAGTTTTCATTTCGGCCTGCCCGCG